>JBCCEP010000374.1:0-4032 GCA_039030215.1 Pseudomonadota bacterium | reverse complement strand
CGAATTCCTGTTTTTTGCAAAAAATCAGAAAAAATAAACAAGCTGTTAACGAGATATCGCTGTGACGGACGGACGGGCAACGATGACTTTATAGCACCTCCGCTGCGCGGGTGCCGGATCGCTATGGTCACTGCAGAAGACCGTCATTCCAGCCAATTAAAGGCATAAATTACTACAATAGCTCCGCAAGACCGTTGCAATACACCGACTCTCGAGAAGGAAAGAACCGCATGATTGCCTACGTCACGGTCGGATCTGATGACATCGCTCGCGCAAAACGGTTTTATTCCGCGTTTCTACCCGCCCTTCATTACGAGCTGGAGGAACGTGCTGACGGCCTGAGCTACACTTTGTCCAAACAGCCAGGTCAGCTTGACGCTCTGCCGGATTTCTACGTCAAGCCCACTTTCGATGGCCGTCCGGCCTCTGCTGGCAACGGTTCCATGATTGCATTCAAGGCGCGCAGTCAAAGACAGGTCCGCGATCTGCATGCCGCCGCACTTGCCGCCGGTGGCTCTGATGAAGGTCAGCCCGGCTTCCGCGACTCATATGGACCTCAGTTCTATGTCGGCTACCTGCGCGACCCCCAAGGTAACAAGATTGCGCTGTTTTCCAACGATCCGAACGAACCTGGCCGCGACGGATAACGCGGTTTAGGCTGGCGGCTATATGCCGTTAATCGGGAATATGCCCAAAAACGAATAATGAGCTGTGTCCTTACCTGGCATCGCGGCGCAAAACCAGCAAGCCTGCCGCCACGATCATGACCATGCCTGAGATTGACGCGAAACTGGGCGCAATCCCAAAGAACAGGATGTCCCAAACAGCAACAAACACCAGATAGCTGTACTCGAATGTCGAGATGATGGCGGGCGGCGCGGCCTGATAAGCGCCTGCCAGCAGCATCCCGATTACAATTGCAAATCCCGCGAGCAGCGAAAGGACAAGCCAATCGGCCAAATCGACAGTCGACCACAAACCGAAAATGTAAGGATAATCCCGGACCACTTCCCCCTGCGGCTTGAACCAATACAACAATAGGCTGAAAACAACTCCTGCCGTAAGCATCACGATATTCTGCGACAATGAGATAGCCGCCAGCGGCGTGTTCTGGCACTTAACCCGTGTCGTGATATGCGCCATGGCGTAGAATGCGGCCCCGACGACCGGAAGTATCGCCCACGGTGAGAACGCGTCCGTGCCAGGTTGCAAAAGAATGATGACGCCAGCAAAACCAAGCAATACGCCCAGCCACCCAAGAGGCCCAACAGCTTCCTTGATCGCATAAGCAGAGAGCAGCGCCACGAAGATTGGAGCGATATAGTTGGCTGCACCAACAGTGGACAGGCTCAGGAACGGAATAGCCGCATAGAATGCCAGAAACGTGGTGGTGATGAACACTGACCGGACCAGCGGCCATTTTCCCAGCGCAGTGCGCAACACGCCTCGATGCTTCCCTCGTGCCCACAGGACAGTAAGAAGCAGCGGAATTGCGATAACACCGCGCAGCGCAAAGATTTGCCAAAGCGTCAGATTACTGCTGAAGAATTTGAACACAACATCCTGGATCGAGATTGCAAGTGCCGCTGCAACAATCAGCAAAACACCGCCCATGATGTTTTGCAGGCGGGCATCCGCGCTGTCGGCCAAATGATCCTCCATACCGCAAGAGATTGTTTTGCTGGAGATACAGCATGGACGTTAGTTTGAGTATGGATTGAAATTTGAATTGATTATTTGATATTATCAAATAATGGAACGCATACCCGTCCACGGCATTGAAGTGTTTCTAACCATCGTCCGCGAAGGATCAATGCGCGCAGCCGCAAACGCACTAGGTGTAGGTGCCTCTGCCGTGACGCTGCAACTGAAGGCACTCGAGGAGCAGCTGGGAATTGAACTGTTTTTCCGTACCACGCGCAGCATCGAATTAACGGATGCAGGAAAAACCCTGTTTGACGCTGCTGCTCCTGCACATCGCGATCTGACTTATGCAATCAAGAAGACAAGGGAGATGGCCCAGTCCACCACCGGCACATTGCGATTGACCTTGTCACGCGGAGCTTACATCGCGGCCCTCGCGCCTGTGCTGGACGCATTCCTGGCTGAGAATCCGGGTATCAGCCTTGATATTTCGTGGAATGAAGAACTCGTAGACATCATCCGGCAGGGATTCCATTGCGGTATCCGCATGGGTGACGTGCTTACCCCGGATATGATTGCCGTCCGCATCACCCCGCCGATCAAGTCGGCTTTCTTTGCTGCACCGTCATATCTTCAGGCACATGGCATACCGAAACGCCCGGGTGATCTATTGAACCATCGCTGCATCCGGCACCGGCATCCGACTTCGGGCTTGCTGCGCGAATGGTGGGTGACAGAAGATGGTCAGGACAAACAGATAGATCCGCCTGCACGATTGATTTTTGATTCCGCCGCAGGTGTCATTCAAGCGGCCCGTGAAGGGCACGGGGTCGGCTGGTCGATGAAGGCTACGATGGCGGATCATCTCAAGACAGGAGATTTGGAGACGGTTCTTGAGCCATTTGCAAAAGACCTGCCGCCTTTTTACATCTACTATCCGGAGCAAAACAGACGAGTTGAGTGCCTCAGATTGCTGATTGAGTTCCTGAAAAATCGGTCAAGAAACAGCGCGAAGTCTCGCATTGGAGCTACAGCAGAAGCCTGAAGGCTTGTGCTCGAAACTGCAGTTTCACAATTTGTAAGGTCCCTACCCGCCCTATTCTTCTGTCTGCTCCGGCAGCCAGCCGTGGTAGTTCGGCGCGTCTTTTGAGATAGGCAGACAGACGCAACCACGGCTATTTGCAGACTCGTAAATGGCGGTGACCAGCTCGATCGACCGCCGCCCGTCCTTGAACGAGACTATATCCTTGCCATCTGCTTGGATTGCGTTTGCAACAGCTTCCACGAACCCTGCAAAGCCGGATTTCGGGACAGCGACCTTGGCAAGAACCTGGTCAACATCCTCCTGTTTCGTCGCGCCCCGCGCAGTGAAGGTCCATTTGTCCTCGGCAGGCTTGTACGGAGCAGTCCCGCTCTCTGCGGTAAGGCCCTCAAAGCAAAATCTCAACCGCGTTGTGTCCTTGCTGGCTCCGAGCGTCACCGAGCTGGTCGCGAGAGCGCCATCTTGCATACGCATTGCGATTGCTGCACAGTCCTCCGTCTCGATTTCATTGACGCGAGTCTCGGTAAAAGCGCTGAGTTCGGCGACCGGTCCCAACACATGGCAAAGCAAGTCATGGATGTGGATTGCATGGCTCAGAACGGCGCCACCGGCTTCTCCTTTCCACGTCCCCCGCCAGGGCACCGCATAATAATGGGCATCCCGATTCCAATGCGTCTCGGCACTGGCCACCAGCGCGCGACCGGCTAGTCCCGCATCGCGCAAGGCCTGTAATTGCGCTATCGCCATGCCATAACGATATTGAAACACCGGAATGACCCGACAACCGGATTGGACAATGGCAGCTTCAATCTGATCGACTTCGGCCAGTGATCTGGCGATCGGTTTTTCGCAGATCACGTGCTTCTTGACTGAAAGCGCCTGCAGGATCGTCGGAACATGCAAATGCGGCGGCAGACAGACATCGACCAGATCGATATCCGGATCGGCCATGACATCAGCGATGTTTGTGGCAATTCGAATGTCCTGATCTGAACCGATGATTTCTCTTGCCCGCTCTGCGTCCAGATCGCAAATGGTAGAAACCATGAACCGGTCTGCAACATCCCGGTAGCCTTCAAGGTGCTGAGCGCCAATTCCGACACCGAGGATCGCAACCCGGATCATCAGCTTTGCGCCTCTGCCATTTCCTGAGCCCTTAGTGCCAGTTCACAGACTTTGAAAGCATGCGCCTGCGTCATCGCGGTTTCGGTCCGGTTTCGGACGTCATGCACCAGCCGTTCGAAATATGGCAAGCCGGCATCCGAGGCGTCGATCTTCTCACATCGATTGCCGTTTACAAGGATCAGGTGATCTGTTCCATCAGCCCCGCCCACATCAACATATTT
>JBCCEP010000373.1:0-4057 GCA_039030215.1 Pseudomonadota bacterium | reverse complement strand
GTATCTGGAGCGAACAAATCTCCTGCAGCAATCCGGAGACACGCTGACAGAAGTCACCGCCGAATTAAATGCGCAGATCGCAGAAAATTCGGAGTTAAAGCGCCAGCTTGATGCCCAACAGGATGGCAGTGGCCAAGCGCTTGATCTGCAGGGAGTACTCGAGGAACAGGAAAAAATCGTCACTGAGCTTCGCGCCGAAAACCAAACATTGAAAGATCAGCTGGAAACATCCACGGCGGCTGCTGCCAATAGCAACAGCGCTGACGCGGTTGATCAATTGACGGAGAAAGTCGGTCAGTTGGAGGCAAGCCTGGCGCTTGCCGGTCAGGTAAACGCCGATATGGAAGCAAAACTGAAGGACAGTGAAAACGCTGCCGATGAGCTTCAGGCCAGATTGGAACTGGCAGAACAGCTGACAAACGACCTGCAATCCAGGTTGGATGCAGCTCAACAAACCTCTGCTTCGCCGAATGAAACGGACAACAGCGCGGCGATGTCTGCGCTTGAACAACAACTCAAACAGGCCGAACAGATTAACACCGAACTGGAAGACAGGTTGAACCTGGCCGAGCAGGTGACATCACAACTGCAAACGGAGTTGACGTCTGCCCGCCAGACGGCCGACGAAGCCGGGCGTCAAGCAGAAACGGGTCGCGACTCCAGCGCCAACATCGAAAATAATTTGAAACAGGCCGAGGCAGCCCTAAAACAAGCGGAAGAGCAGGTGAGCTCGACCGAAAGGCAAAAAGCTGAAGCCGATGAACGGCTTAAACTCGCTGAACAGGTAAATAATGCATTGCAGGCACAATTGGACAATGCTGTGAAAAACGATATTCCATCACTCGAGTCGGATTTGGCCGAGCGGAACGAGCAATTGGCTGTGCTCGACAAAGAGATAACGCGGTTGAACACACAATTGGACCAACTTGCTGATACCAAGGCCGTTGATTCGGCACGAATCACTGAAACTAGGAAGAATGCCGACGCTGAAATCGCCTCATTGAATGAGGAATTGGAATCAATCCGTAAACTTGCGGAA
Source organism: Pseudomonadota bacterium (assembly GCA_039030215.1). Classification (GTDB taxonomy): domain Bacteria; phylum Pseudomonadota; class Alphaproteobacteria; order Rhizobiales; family Rhizobiaceae; genus BOKV01. The sequence goes on along the minus strand of JBCCEP010000373.1, from coordinate 3,018 downwards.
AAAATGGACGCAGAAAACGCAACATTACGCGGGCAGGTTTCGCGCCTTGAAACGACCAACAAGGAACTTTTGTCGTCATTGGAAACGGCAAAGCAACCAGACGTATCACCGCAGAAAGACGCCGGAAACACCCCCAATCAACAATCGCCACGTACGCCGCGCGATCCATTGCTGGTAGCAACCGCAATGAAGGGTGCCACCGGATTGCAGGATCTGGACAATGATCAACGCGATCGGATCGCCACGCGATTGATTGAAGGCGATTGTGTGGGTGAAACGCTACAAGATGAGTTAGGGCGCGTATCGCCAATCACGCTGCGCGATCTTATTCGCGCTTTTGAATCTGATTGTTAGGAAATCTGATGAAGCTGTTGAAAAGATTCGCATCTGCCCTGTTCATGGTCTCCATGGCGGCTACGGCGTCGATGGCCCAAGAGTTCGAAAAAAACATTCTGACGGGTAGTCCGACGGGAACCTATATCAAGATTGGCCAGGATATTGCTGAAATCGGTGCGCAATGCGGGCTGACGCTCAATGTATTGGAGAGCGCCGGCAGTCTTGAAAACTTCATTGGCGTAAGAAACAAGCGCAATACGCAGTTCGGAATTGTCCAGTCTGACGTCCTTGAATATCTGAAAACCTACGAGGCCAATGATCCCGAGGTTCAGGAAGCGGTTCGCGGCGTCCGGATTATGTTTCCTCTCTATAATGAAGAGGTGCATCTTCTCGCCAAGAAGGAAATCGCTTCTGCCCGCGATCTGAACGGCAAGAAGGTAGCGGTCGGAATTGAAGATAGCGGGACCTTCCTGACCTCGTCGCTTGTGCTTGATCTATTACGAGTGAACCAGGCGGAACGCCTTACAATCAAGCCTGGTGATGCGCTCAACCAATTGCTCGCAGGGGAAATTGATGCATTTTTCTACGTTTCGGGCGCACCAACTTCACTATTTGCTGAAGCAACGATCGACCCGGAAAAATTTCATCTGGTTCCGCTGACCGAAACGCCGCTCACGGCGACTTATACTCCTGCGAAACTGGCGCCCGGTACCTATCCCTGGCAAAGGGAGGAAGTCGATCTGGTCGCGGTAAAAGCAGTGCTGATGACTTTCGATTATAATGTGGCCCGCAACCGATATCATCGCCGGAGCTGTAAGGCGGTATCCGACTTTTCAAACCTGATCATCACGCGATTGGATGATTTGAGGTCCAAGGGCCATCCAAAATGGAATTCTGTCGATTTGGCCGACGTGCCGCCGAACTGGCAAGTCGGAACCTGCGTCAAGAATGGCATGGCGTTGGATTATGAAGTCGAATGTACTGCTCCGGAGCCCCAGATACAGTCCTCCGACCAGGAATATCTTGATCTATTGAAACAGCGTCTCCGCGGCAATTGACCTGCAGTGTTTCCCTGCCAATGACATATTGCACGTCTATTGGAATTTGCATGTGGATTTAGCCGCATATTCGACTATCTTGATGGTATGAAGAAGTTTCTGTTTCTTACGATAGCGGTAGTTATTCTGATGGTTTCACCGGCTTACGCGTTTGCAGGACCGCTGGACGATCTCATTGGCGATAAGCGCGCGATTTTGTTGTTTACAAAATCCCGAAGCGAAGCCTCGCTTGATCGCCAGATTAGCCTTTTTTCCAAGCAGCGTTTTGATCTTGACGATCGTGACATCGTTGTTTTGCACACCGTGGATGGGCGTAACACGATGGCAGTCTTTGGCTATGCGCGAATGTCGGATGGGACTGGGCGTCAACTGGCCCAGATTTACGAACCGGAGAGAAACGGTCTCACTATTGTCCTGATCGGTAAAGATGGAACCGAGAAGGGGCGGTGGCAGGGTGTCACCGATCCCCAGATCATATTCGATTTGATCGACACCATGCCGATGCGTAAGCAGGAAATCGAATCAGGCGCTGCCGGCGGCTGATTATCAGCCATCTCCGATAGATCCGGTCGAATATTCTCAATGCGGCATGGTTTCTTCCGGATTGACCAGCAATTCGGCATTGGCAATTTGCGCACTTCTTACCTCGAAGGCTTCCGATTCCTCGTCCGGAACTGCATCGCGCTGGGTCAGACGATACGCGACGAAGGCAAGCGTGGCACTTGCGAGCAGGATCGCCGCATACATGAAGGTTTTTGGTCCGAACACCGGCGTCAGGCTTGTAACGATTGCCGGAACCACAAACGCTGCCGCAGACCAGGCCACCAGCATTGTTGAGGCCAACGGCACGAAATCGTCCGGGTCGGCCCGGTCATTGGCGTGGGCATGGGCGACCGAATAGATGGTTTCAGTTGCACCTGACCAGATCGCGAAGATGATGGCGGCAAGGATCAGGCCGGTCATCGGCGTAAGCGTGGCGGTAAAGGCCATGGTGGCGACTAGGACACAAACACCGGCCAGCACTATGCGTCGATCGATTTGGTCCGAAATTGCTCCAAGCGGCAACTGCACGGCCAGCATGCCCAACTGCATCAGGAACATAAGCGTCGCCACCTGTGATTGGCCAAACCCGCTCTGTGTCGCATAGATCGGTGTGAATCCCTGGACGAGCATCGACAACCCGCCCGAAGCTAGGATCCCGACGAGTCCCACCGGAGAAATCTTCCAGGTGGTGCGAAGGTCGATTTCGGTCTTTTCCGGCGGCGGCGGTGTCGCCAGACGGGTCAGACCGATGGGCAGGATTCCACAGGCATAAAACAGCATGGCGACCACCGGTGCATTCGCCCCATTGTCCGGCAGCATGCCGAACAGGAACGAGCCGAAGCCCATACCGATGATAAACATCATGTAGAAGACCGACATGGCCTTGCCACGCCAGCTATTGTCGCTGGAATAATTTAACCAGCTTTGCGTCACGATGAATAAGCCGTTGGCGGCAATACCGTAGATGAATCTTGATCCAAGCCATGCATAGGGTATGACGCCCAAGCCGATCAGGCCGGTCGACAGAATGATCAATGCCGCAAAACACGCATACATGCGCGCATGGCCGACCCGGCGGATC
>JBCCEP010000372.1:0-4058 GCA_039030215.1 Pseudomonadota bacterium | reverse complement strand
CATTCCTGTTTCTGCCGGTGGGCCTGGTTGCCTACTATCTGGATTATCAGCAAACCGCACTGATTGCTTCTGTCGCGGGCCTGGCATTTCTTGTTTACGGATATCTAGCGGAGGACGCTGACCGGCCGGAGGAAGATTCCAACCGCAGCGAATAAATGGCTTCAGCCTGCATCCGATCCGTGCCGGCGCCAATCAGTATTTCTGTGGAACATACAGGTCTCGCGGTAAAACCGAACGTTCATAATCCGGATTGAAAACGCGATCAGGAAGCGTGACATCCCCATGCGGCACATCTTCATACGGGAATAGCGACAAGAGATGGTCAATACAATTGAGCCTTGCGCGTTTCTTGTCATTGCCTTCGACGATATACCATGGCGCTTCGTCGATATTGGTTCGTGACAACATTTCTTCCTTGGCCTTGGTATAATCCTCCCATCGCACACGCGACTGGAGATCCATGGGCGATAGCTTCCATTGCTTCAGCGGATCATGGATACGCATCAGGAAGCGGAGTTGCTGTTCCTCGTCCGTAATGGAGAACCAGTATTTGACCAGGTGTATGCCGTCGCGTGCCAGCATCCTTTCAAACTCTGGCGCATCCTGGAAAAACTGCTCGACCTGTTGGTCGCTGGCAAAACCCATGACTCGTTCGACACCTGATCGATTATACCAAGAGCGGTCAAACAGAACGATTTCGCCGCCGGCAGGCAGGTGAGGCACAAATCGTTGGAAATACCACTGTGTCCGTTCGCGGTCTGAAGGAGCGGGCAGGGCAACCACTCTTGCAACACGTGGGTTCAGCCGCTGCACAATGCGTTTGATTACGCCTCCCTTACCGGCCGAATCCCTGCCTTCGAACACCACAACCACGCGTTTCTGATGATGGACCACCCAATCCTGGAGCCGGATCAGTTCGGCCTGCAGCCGAAGCAGGTTGAGGAGATATTCCTGGCGAGAAAGCGTCTCTGCGTGAGCGCTCTGGTAGATCTTGCTGATGGCTCTCGAAAGCAATGCATCTTCAAGTTCGATTTCGATATCCTCGTCCAGTGTGTCGGCGATCTCCGATTCAAGCCATTCGGTGACCTTCAATCCGTCGGTGTTCTCGTTGTCTTCCTTGTCCATGGCGAATTTGGTTTCCTCTTAATCTGGCTTGCACCCATCACGCGGTTGATCTGTGCATGCAAAGCAATTCCATCATTATACAATTGCAAAATGTATCATTTCAGTTTGATGACGGCGTGGCACTTTTTGAATAATGCTTCCGGCATTAGCGCATTGCCTGGTTCCTGGCTTCACAATAGGAAATTAATGAGTTTGGTTGTACCATAATCACAACGAAACCGATTCCTGATGTGCAATGAGCTACCCACCCTTATCTGACATCCGGCAAAACCTGGACGTACAGTGGTACCGTTCGCCCATTGATCCGAAAAGATTTCGCGAGCTTTCAACACGCAGTGACCTGAAGGGCTGGTTCCAGGCCGGCGGACATTTCGCTATTTTTGTTGTGACCGGCACGCTCGTTTTCTATTTTTGGTATCAGCAAGCCTGGCTTGCATTTCTGGTGGCATTGTTTGTGCACGGGACCGTTGCCAGCTTTTTTGGCGGAACCGCCCCGCATGAATTGGGCCACGGCACGGTGTTTCGTACCAAATGGCTGAACAAGGTTTTCCTTTATTTGTTCAGCCTTTTGAGCTGGTGGGATCCGTTTGATTATGCCAGCAGCCACACCTACCACCATCGCTACACACTGCATCCCGAGGGCGATCGCGAAAATCTGTTGCCACTGCATCCGTCGGTCGGAAAGACATTTTTGCTGCAGATGTTTACGTTAAATCTGCTTACGACCCCTGGTCGCACCTTCGGCAAGGGCGGACTGATTTCAACGATCTATGTGACCATTCTTGGCGCATTCGGCAAGATCGGATCAGAAGAGGTTCCCAGCATTGAATGGCTCAAGGCCTTGCATGAGGACCAGCCAGACCAATTCCGAAAGTCGATCTGGTGGTCAAGGACATTGTTGGCATTTCATGGGTCGGTCCTTGTGATTTCGCTGGCCACCGGTTTCTGGGTAATTCCGCTTATCATTTCCTTTGCAAGCTTCATTGGAAACTGGCTTGCCTACTTCGTCGGCCTCCCGCAGCATTGCGGGTTGCAGGAGAATGTGGCCGATTTTCGCAAGAGTGTGCGGTCGATGAAGCTCAATCCCGTCGTCGAGTTTCTGTACTGGCATATGAATTGGCACACTGAACACCACATGTATGCGGGCATCCCTTGCTATAACCTGAAGAAGCTGCACATGGAGGTTCGCGACGACATGCCGGAGCCACGAACGCTCGTCGGCGCATGGCGCGAAATGCTCGATATTTGGGACAAGCAGCAATCAGATCCCGACTATCAATTTGACACGCCACTCCCGCCGACCGCCCGCACGACCCGCAGGCGCAAACAGGACAAGGCCGAAAGTTCAATCGGAGATCTTGCTCCCAAAGGCCTTCAATAGACCGTTTATTTCGACGCCCACTATCCCACCGGTAGATTGACCGGACTGCACCGGGCCATAAGATATCTCCAATTCAAGAAATATAGCGACAGGACAAGAACATGCTGGGTCTGGACGTATTGGTAAATGTTGCCAACGTGGTCTATCTATTCTCCTATTCGGTTCGGGAAATATTGTGGCTACGCATTCTGACTGTAATCGGCGCGGCTCTTCTTTTGCCGTACTACTACTTTCAGCCTGAGCCGCTTTGGGCACCCATCATTTGGAATCTGATTTTTACCGCGATCAACATCTTCTGGATTACAAAACTGTTGCTGGATCGCCGCCCTGTGCCATTCAACGATACCGAAAGGCAACTCTACCAGCTTGCGTTTCGCAATATGAGCGAGCGCGATGCCTATAATCTCTTTCAGACCGGCAAATGGTCGAAATTCACACCGAAAACAAAATTGCTCACCCAGGGTGATATTGTTGAGAACCTGTCACTGATCGTAGATGGGGAAGTGACCGTCGAAATGGATGGCGTCCAGGTCGATACGCTCCGCGAAGGAAGGTATCTTGGCGGCATTGCGTTCTTGAACCAGGGCTCCAAGTTCACGACGCCGGTGACGGTAAGAACCACAAAGCCGACCCGAATCATTGATTGGCAATTTGCCCAACTTAAGTCCGAGTTTGAAAAGGATACGGATCTGGAGATTGCAATTGAAGCAAGTATCGGGCTTGAGATTGCGCGCTACCTGAACACCGCGAGAGCAAAACTGATCTGACGGCTCTAGTCCGGCAGGCCGGCTACCTTGAGGTCATGCAGGAGTTTGTCTCGATACCGCGGAGCCAGGGTGTGCCACGCCGTCGACATCCCACTAAGGGAAAATTTCGGCCGCAGTTCGCGCGCTTCCGATATCGAAGCTTTTGCGTCGTCCAACCTGTTCTGCCTTACAAAAACGACCGACAATATCAGATCCGCGAATGGCATAATCATTGGACTTGTTTGCGAATCCTTGAGAAGTGTTTCTGCTTCCTCATACCGATCAATAAAGTAGTAGCACATGCCTTTGGAGAATTTCTTTAGCGGAAGCATCGGTCCCTTGGGGCTAAGCCTGATCGATTTGTCCAGTGCATCAATGGCATCCTCGCTCCTTCCGCCCCAAAACAAAGTACCCGCCAGGTTCAAATATCCAATAGAGGAATTCGGATTAAGTGAGATGGCTGTTTCAGCTTCACGCACAGCTTGATCATATTTGCCCTGGATTTGATAAACACGGCTCAGCGCTATTCTCGCCATGCTGCTACCATCATCCAGTTCGACAGCCTTTGTCGCGTGCTGTTGCGCGCTTGCCAGGACGTTCCTCATGTCGCCCGGATCCCCGCTCAGAATTCTTCTCAGCTGCAATATTGCCAAAGCTGCATGGCCGCCCGCAAACGCGGGTGAATGGCTTGTGAGTTCCGTGAGTTGTTTCCGGGCGATTTCGGAATCATCATCGTTAATCCTGTAGAAATGCCACATTGCCCTTTGAAACGCTTCCCACAGTGTCACATTCCCGGCCTTGCGCTT
>JBCCEP010000371.1:0-4059 GCA_039030215.1 Pseudomonadota bacterium | reverse complement strand
CGTCGTAATAGGCTAGCTGTTTGACCTTGTTTTCGGTTGCCTTGCGCGCGGTTACGTCGCTGACATGCCCATGCCAGATGATTTGTCCATTGGAGATTTTCTCAGGTGTTGCGGTGACCATGAACCACCGCGTATCTCCCTTCTTGCGAATGAAACGGAACTCGCTCGACCATTGCTCCAGTGTCAACGCCGATTGCCGGATATGCCGCAGATAATCGGGTAGATCTTCCTTGTGGATGCGGTTGAGATATCCGGATGGATCACCTATGCCGTTGATGTCATCCAGGCCGAGCAGATTACAAAATCCGGTACTTGCATAGGGCACCGAGAAACTGCCGTCGGCGTGGCGCAGAAGCTGGAACAATCCGCCTGGTAAATTGTTTGCAAGCTTTTCCAGCCTTAGTTCAAATGCAATGCGTTCAACCTGTTGGGAAATCTCCCGGACCGACCCTTCATAATGGGTGGGCTTTCCGGTCGCGGGGTCCCTTACCATCCAGGCGTTTTCCGAGATCCAGATCTTTTGCGTAGAGTTATGCCTGTAAATCTGGGAGACGAAATTTGTCACCTTGCCTTCAGTCGCCAACAGTTTTCTAAATTGTTCCCGACGTCCGGGCTCTACATAGTTACCGCGGGAATTGAACCCTGACTCGGCCAGAAAGCTCTCGCTTGATTCAAATCCAATTAGCTTCGCAAATGCAGTATTTGCATAAAACAGGTTTCCATCTGACTTCGCGCGATAGAAACCCTCGCAGAGATTTTCGATTGTCTCGGATGTCTGATTATATTGGCGTCTGGATTTCCGGAGCGCCTTACGGCCGGAAAACACAGCGAAGCCCAGCACCAGGATGAGCAAAATGGCGCCAGCCACAAACACGGCAGAGATCGGCAATTGGGGCAACAAATTCATTCCATACGGTCAAAGAAATCGGGGTTGTACCGTATTAGCTGCCAAGTGCTTCCATCGACATAAGCCGATGTTTAAAGTTTTACATACAAACCCCTAAACGAAGATGGTTTGCAATCATGCTAAACGAGGCGTAAACGCATGTTTCAACCTCAGTAGGCTTGCTGGGTATTTTCAACGCATTAATCGCTGGTAAAAGAAATGTCTGCCAAATTATCGGTAAATCTCAATGCTGTCGCGATGCTGCGAAATCGGCGTAATCTGCCCTGGCCAAGTGTTCCTGGACTTGGCGCATTGGCGCTTGAGGCAGGTGCGGCCGGTCTTACCGTGCATCCAAGGCCAGATGAGCGGCATATCCGCCGATCTGACGTCCCGGCCTTGCGGGCGCTTATCGATGACGCCTTTCCCGACAGGGAATACAATGTTGAGGGTTATCCATCGGCAGAATTCATCGCATTGTGTATTGCCAATGAGCCGGACCAGGTGACCCTGGTGCCCGACGATCCCATTCAGTCAACTTCGGATCATGGGTGGGATTTTGTTGCCAATGGTGAATTCCTCAAGAACTGTGTTTCGGAATTGCATGAGAAACAAATTCGTGTCTCGCTGTTTTGCGACCCGGATGCCAGCGAGGAGCAGATTGCTGCCGCGGCGGCGACGGGTGCCGAGCGCGTGGAGATTTATACCGGGCCCTATGGTGCCTGCTATGATGATTCAGAAAAAGCAGCCAAGGAATTGAAATATATCGAAAATACGGCGGCGTATTGCGTCAATAACGGGCTGGACATGAATGCCGGGCACGATTTGACGGTAGAGAACATTCCAGCCTTGGCAGCGGTAATTCCTGGCTTGAAAGAAGTATCCATTGGGCATGCATTGACCAGCGAGGCGCTGATCCATGGCATGGATGGTGCCGTGAAGCGGTATCTGAAGGTCTTGGGGTATTAGACGGGCCGTAAGTCTGCGGCAGGCATTTTGAACCAAGACCATTGCCTACAGGAGCCAATACCGCTAGACATTCGCCGATTTCGTCCTCTGCCCCGAACCGGGGTTCCATCGACACAAAAGGAAGCAGTAAATGCGAGTTTATTACGATCGTGATGCCGATCTAAATCTAATCAAGGGCAAGAAAGTTGTCATCGTCGGCTATGGAAGTCAGGGCAGGGCGCATGCGCTCAATCTGAAGGACTCCGGTGCCGAGAATATTCGTGTGGCATTGCGGACGGATTCTCCGACGGCAAAGAAGGTGGAGTCCGACGGTCTGAAGGTCATGAGCGTGGCAGATGCCGCCGGCTGGGCCGATCTGATGATGATGGCGACGCCTGACGAATTGCAGGCTGGTATCTACAAGAACGAGATTGCCCCGAACATCCGCGATGGTGCAGCGATCGCCTTTGCGCATGGTCTTAATGTCCACTTTGGACTGATCGAGGCCAAATCGACCGTCGACGTGCTGATGATTGCCCCCAAGGGACCGGGACACACAGTCCGGGGCGAGTATGAAAAGGGCGGTGGCGTACCCTGCCTGGTAGCCGTTCATCAGGATGCTTCCGGCAATGCGCTGGAACTGGGCTTGTCCTATGCCTGCGGTGTCGGTGGCGGGCGCTCAGGTATCATCGAGACAACCTTCCAGGAAGAATGCGAGACGGACCTGTTCGGCGAGCAGGTGGTCCTGTGTGGCGGTCTTGTCGAATTGATCCGCGCCGGTTTCGAGACGCTGGTCGAAGCCGGTTACGCACCGGAAATGGCCTATTTCGAGTGCCTGCATGAGGTGAAACTGATCGTCGACCTGATTTACGAGGGCGGTATCGCAAACATGAACTACTCGATCTCGAACACGGCCGAGTGGGGTGAATATGTATCCGGCCCGCGGATCATCACCGACGAGACCAGGGCAGAGATGCGACGGGTCCTCAAGGACATCCAGACCGGGAAATTCACGTCCGAGTGGATGCAGGAATGGCATTCAGGCGCGGCGCGGTTCAAGGCAACCCGGCGCATGAATGACAGCCATGAGATTGAGGAAGTCGGCGAAAAGCTGCGCGGCATGATGCCATGGATTTCCAAGAACAAGCTGGTCGACAAGGACAAGAACTGACCCTTTCGCTCCGAGCTGCCAAACCTGCCGACCTTAAGGCGCTTACCAGCCTGGCAATCCGATCCAAGGCCCATTGGGGTTATGACCAAGACTTCATGAATGCATGCGAGGCGGAACTTGTCGTTCCGCCTTCTGCGTTGGAAGACGAGATCATCCGGTTGGCCGAGGAGAATGGCGTGCTGGCAGGTTTCTACCGGCTGATAATCGACGATGATATCGCCGAATTGGAAGCCATGTTTGTTGAACCCGACCGGATCGGCAAGGGCGTTGGCGCCGTGCTTTGGCGTGACATGCTGGACCGCGCCCATGATGCGGGCGCGCGCAAGCTGGTCTGCCAATCCGACCCGTTTGCCGAAGGGTTCTACAAGGCAATGGGTATGGTCAGAACCGGCGAACGGGCCTCTGATTCCGTTCGTGGCAGGATGTTGCCAGTGCTGGAGATGGGGATGGGGTGAAGCGCAGTGACTATTCGCTACCTTTTATGGACGCATCGACCCGGTCGATCTCCTTCTCGTACCAATTCACAGTCGCCACCGGGTCATCGTTATAGGCTTGCGCGAAGCTTTCCGGTGCGTCGGTAAATTGGTCGTGACGCGTTGACCAAACCATCAACGCCAACAATGCCGGTAAGATGTCCCGGGCCTTCCGCGTCGGAAAATAGCAGACCCTGCTGGCTTTGCGCGGGTCGATTTGGCGATCGAGCATGCCGGTCGCTTCCAGCTTGGCCAAGCGATCGGCGAGAATATTGGTCGATACGCCTTCTGGCGAATTCAGGAATTCAGAGTATGTACGCTTTCCATGGAGCAGAGCGTCTCTGAGAATCAGAAAACACCACTTGTCCGCCAAAATGCCCGCAGCGTAGCGGGTAGGGCAGCCGTGCCAGTCCTGAATTTTGCCTTTGCTCATAAGCCTTACATAGCATTTAAATTTTTACTTGCAATATGCAAGTGGTTACGATATCTCTAATTCACTTGCAATTTAAAAGAGGAATTAGAGATGCCAGCTCCATTTGTTTGGTTCGATAATATAGGCCAACAGCGTGTTGCGACGACTGAAT
>JBCCEP010000370.1:0-4073 GCA_039030215.1 Pseudomonadota bacterium | reverse complement strand
GCAACAACAATATCAGTCTTGGCAGAAACCGAACCGGCAACCTTCGCGCCGAGCCGCTCTGCCATTGCCTTGGCTTCATCGCGCGAAAAACGCTCAAGCGAACCGGTAAAGACAACCGTCTTTCCCGCGACAGGACTGTCGGTCATCGCAGCCTGCGGCGCGATGGTCGTTATATCTCCCAAGAGCGCATCATAAACGATCCTGTTTTTGGGCTCGGTTATGAATTCCTGCAATGCAGAGGCAGCGGTATTGCCAATTCCGTCTATTGCCACCAGTTCTCTCCAGGCCTCGCTCTCTTCCCCATCAAGCGCCGTGATCGCCTTGGTAAATTGGTCAACATCGCCATAACCACGCGCCAGGTCTTTCGCAGTCTGCTCACCGACATGGCGAATTCCAAGCGCAAAGATGAATCGGTGAAGATCGACGGAGCGCTTCGCCTCGATTGCATCAAACAGTTTCTGCGCGCTTTGTGGGCCCCACCCTTCCCGATCCTTCAGCTTCTTCAGCGATCTTGCATCGCGCTCTGCCAGCGTGAAGATATCAGCAGCGTTTGCAATCAATCCATCCTGATAAAACGCCTCGACCTGCTTGGGTCCGAGCCCCTCAATGTCAAAGGCGTTGCGGGACACAAAATGCTTCAGCCGTTCCACCGCCTGGGCCGGACAGATAAGACCGCCGGTGCAACGGCGTACCGAATCCAACTTGCCGGTACTGGCATTTATCTCACTCACCGCGTGGCTGCCGCAAGCCGGACAAATTGTTGGAAAGTCGAATACTTCGGCATCAGCAGGACGCTTGTCGAGATCGACATCCACAATCTGCGGAATGACATCCCCTGCTCGCTGAATCTGAACCGTATCCCCTGCCCTTAGATCCTTGCCATCACGGATCGGTTCACTGTCATTACCAATACCCTTGATGTAATCTTCATTATGCAGAGTGGCATTGGTGACCACCACGCCACCCACGGTCACCGGCTTGAGCCTTGCGACTGGGGTCAGCGCACCGGTTCGCCCAACCTGAATGTCGATCTCGGTCAGAACGGTCCAGGCCTTCTCTGCCGGAAATTTGTGGGCGATCGCCCAACGCGGCGAGCGGGAAACAAATCCAAGACGCCGCTGCAGGGCAAGATCATTGACCTTGTAAACGACACCATCGATGTCATAGCCAAGACCTGCCCGCTCTTCCTCGATTGCATGATAATGGTCGATTAGCGGATCAATCTCGTCGAAAACACGCATGAGCGGATTGGTCTGAAACCCCCATTCTGAGAATTTCGCCACCATACCCATTTGGGTGCCAGATGGAATCTCGCTCATTTCCCCCCAGGCATAGGCAAAGTACTTGAGCGGCCTGCTGGCTGTAATGGCGCTGTCCAACTGCCGTAGCGAACCGGCAGCCGTATTGCGCGGATTGACATAGGTCGGTTTGCCTTCAGCCTCCATCCGTTCGTTAAGCGTGCGAAAGGCATCCAGTGTCATGTAGACTTCACCACGAACCTCAGCAATTTCCGGAATGTCGGTACCGTCCAGGACAGTGGGAATGTCAGCAATTGTACGGGCATTTTCGGTGACATCTTCACCAACGACACCATCACCTCGTGTTGCAGCACTGACGAGCCTGCCATTTTCATATCGCAGCGAAAGGGACAGCCCATCGATTTTCGGTTCTGCCGTCAATTGTAGCACCGCCCCGGCATCCAACCGCAAGAACCGGCGCACCCGATCGGCGAAATCACGCACGTCGGTGTCGGAAAAGGCATTATCAAGCGACAGCATGGGTATCGCGTGAGTGATTTTCTCGAACTTGTCTAGCGCCTTGTAACCCACTGTTTTTGATGGGGAATCTTCGCGTATAAGTTTCGGAAAATGTTGCTCGATTGCCAGATTGCGTCGCCTCAGCGCGTCATATTCAGCATCCGAAATTTCCGGCGCATCCTCCCCATGATACAGCTCATCGTTACGCTTGATCTCGTGCGCAAGCCGTTCCAATTCGGTTTCGGCTTCCTCACTACTGAGCAATTCAACTGGCTTGGGTTCAGCTCCTGCCATGACAGACATATTCCAGATTAGCTGTGATGATATCTCGTGATTGAATGCCCGTTACGGCAAATCACAATATCGGGTCAAGTCGCGAAACGACTATTTTACGTTGAAGAGCAAAGTCTGCAATCTGGAAATTCTGCTGATACTAAGATTTTCGCGCCGGTCGAAGGCCATTTGTTTATTTCTCAATTGCCTGCCGATGGCGTCCAATCTTAAGGTGGAAAACGCGCCGAAATCGCGACATCCCAACGGCACCGACCCGGAAACTCTCAACAATTCCCGCTCGAGCTGCTTTGCACCGTCTTTGGCGATTTTGCCATGGGTTTCCTCATGGCGCACGAGTTCACGAAAAAACTGGTCCCATACCGCACGAAGCTTCTTCGAAGCGCCTTTCCGTTGTGTCCATTTGGGATAAATATACTCAATATCAACAATCACATTTGCCGACGTGACCTTGCAGCGACCGTTCACGATCTGGATATCAACATCGCCTATATTGTAGCTGGTAGCCGTTGCTGCAATTGCATGGCGCAGATCAATATTCTTTTTGCCACCCGCCAGCATCGCGTCGGCCAACTCACGACCGGTCTTACCCTTTATAGGATAGTAGCTGGTTCTTTCCTTGATGATGATCTTGGCATGTGCCGGATTGGCAAGCAGGTGTCCGCAAAGCAAGCAAACAGACACAAAAACAACAAGTTGCAGCAAACTCTTCACAAACAAAGCTCCATGTCGACAGACAACCGTAATTTGGGATTCCATATCCATCAATTCACAATTTTGCCATTCGATTGAACTTATCGCATCCGCTCAAGCGGCATTATGATTTATTAGCTGATCAGCCGCGGCACGCGCCTCTTCGGTAATTTTTGCGCCGGCGAGCATCCTGGCAATTTCCTCACGACGCTCGCCATTGGTTATAGCGTCGACAACCGTCGCGACAATCCCCGCTTCGTTCGAACTTTCGCCAACTGCCAACGGACGCTTCGAAATCCGAAAATGATTTCCTGCGCGAGCTGCTACCTGCGGGGCATGTGTTACCGACAATACCTGAACGCCGTCGGCCAATCTGCCCAGCCGCTTGCCGATCGCATCTGCGACCGCACCACCCGCTCCGGAATCGATTTCATCAAACACCAGCGTCGGTGCTGATGCCTTATTGGTCAGGGCAACTTTCAAGGCAAGCAGGAACCGCGATAATTCACCACCAGAGGCCACCTTGAGAATTGGACCAGGATTGGTGCCCGGATTTGTTCGGACCCAGAACTCGACAAGATCGATTCCCTCCGGCCCGGCATTTTCATTGGCGCTTTCGACATTGACGATGAATTTGCCCTGCTCAAGTTTTAGTGCCGGCAATTCTCCGTCCACGACTTCGCACAACTTTGCCGCTGCCTCGTGACGACGCGCAGACAAATCCTCCGCCAGTCGATAATATTCCCCTTCCAGTTCAGCCAACTGTCCTGCCAATTCAGCCAACTCTTCCTCACCTGACTCCATGACCGCGAGATTATCTGCCATCCGAACTGCAAGATCGGGCAGGTTTTCTACCGGCACGGAATACTTTCTGGACGCAGCGCGCAAGGCAAACAACCTTTCTTCGGCACGTTCCAGATCTCCGGCGTCATAGTCGATCTCCCGGGCCGCGGTATCAAGCTCCTGTTGTGCTATGTGAAGGCTGTTTACTGCGCTATCCAGCGCCTCTACCGCGCCGTCAAACAGGCCGGGAATTTCACCGGCCTTTCTCTCAAGTTTCCGGACTAGCGTCGCCAATTGCGGGATCGGCGAGCCACCACCCGACAATTGTTCGATTGCATCGCTCAGGCTCTGTCCTTCCTGTACCCGTACGGCGCGACGCTGAACGTGGCGCGGCCCGCCGTGCCCGTCCTGGCAACGGGCTCCGTCTCCTTCCCGCTCAACCGGCCGGTGTGCGCTCTATTCAAGAACCAGGGTTCGTATACAGCAATTAGAAAATAAAACAAGATGGGAATGCCCTCAATGACCTGCGGCTTTTGAGTTGTTCAAAAT
>JBCCEP010000369.1:0-4080 GCA_039030215.1 Pseudomonadota bacterium | reverse complement strand
TTTCCTTCGTCGACAGCGGTGCGAAATGGCTGGCTATTGCGGGATTGCCGGCGCTTCAATTGTCGTTCATGCGGTATTTCACGCATCTGGCGATTTCAGTTTTCATTGCCGTGAAAAGCGGTGCGATCGTTGATCATATCGTCAGTGGCAGGCCGCTTCTGGTTCTGGTGCGGGCGCTCTTGCTGGTAGGTTCGACGGTAAGCAATTTCTTCGCGATCCGGTATCTGCCACTTACCCTGACATCGACCATCCTGTTTTCAGCGCCGATCATAATTTGTGCACTGTCCTGGCCAATGCTGGGCGAGCGTGTGGGGATTTGGCGGTGGTGCGCGATCCTGTTTGGGTTTTGCGGAATTGTAATTGCGATCAGACCGTTCGATGAGAGCTTTCACATTGCGGTATTGCTGTCGATTGCCAGTGCGATCTGTTTTGCACTCTATTCAATCCTCACGCGCAAGCTTTCCGGAACCGTTGCTGCCGATACGATGCAGCTTTATGTCGGTCTCGCCGGTGTGATTGCTCTCTTTCCATTTGCATTTGCGGAATGGAAGAATCCGGAAACCGCAGGACAGTGGGTGATCCTGTTCGGGCTTGGCTTTTTTGGCTGGCTCGGACACCAGTTGCTGACGCGGGCGCATGGTTATGCACCAGCCAATCTGATGATGCCATTCGGCTATTCGTTTATCCTGTATCTGACGGCGTGGAGCTATGTCCTGTTTGATCATCTGCCCGACGCTTGGACGATTACCGGCGCGATCATGATTGTAATTTCAGGACTGGTCATCTGGTATCGCGAACGCATTGCCAGCCGGGAATTGGTACAAGCTACGAACAGGTCTAAACATATTGACTAGCCAAACATCACATGTTTACGCTGCTGAATGAAGATAGAAAAAGTCACGAGCCACGTCCTGCGATACGAACTTCCCGAGGAGTTGGGCTATTCGCAGCAATATTACCGTCACAGAACGGCTCATCTGGTTGAAATAGAAACAGATGAGGGAATTACCGGCTGGGGCGAGTGCTTTGGTCCCGGCAATGTTGCGATTGCAAACAAGGCGATAGTGGAAACCGTAATTCAGCCAATGATCCTGGGCGAGGATCCGGTAAATCGCGATTTGATCTGGCACAGGGTCTATAATCTTCTCCGCGATCACGGTCAGAAAGGCATGCCGCTTCAGGCGCTTTCTGGCGTGGATATCGCCCTGTGGGACATTACCGGAAAAATCGCCGGATTGCCGATTCACAAACTGTTGGGAGGTGCGCATCGCACCGAAGTGCCGGTCTATGGTTACGGCATGATGTTGCGGCGGGAGCCCGCTGAAACGCTGATCAGCCAGTTTGGCGAGGAGGCTGCCGCGATCAAGGATGCCGGATTTGTCGCGACGAAAATGAAGGTTGGGCTGGGTGTTGAGCATGATGTGAAACTTGCGGAAGCGGTGCGTCGTGGTGTTGGCGATGATTTTCCGTTCATGGTGGATGCCAATCACTGTTACACGACGAGTGATGCGCTTTATGTCGGACGCGCACTGGATGAGCTCGGTGCCTACTGGTTTGAAGAGCCGGTGGTGCCGGAAGATTACGAAGGGTATCGAGAACTTCGCAACAAGCTCAATACCAACATTGCCGGTGGGGAAGCGGAATTCAGCCGTTGGGGCTGGCGACGATTGCTTGATAGCGAAGGGCTGGACATCGCGCAGCCGGAAGTTTGCGGACTTGGTGGTATCAGCGAATACATCAAGGTAGCCGCTCTATGCCAGGCGCATCACGTGCCGATTATCAACCATGTTTGGGGCTCGGGAATTGCGGTGGCAACCAATCTTCAGCTTCTAGCTGCGCTTCCCCCCATGCCCGGGGGTCTATTTCCGCGGGAACCCATGCTTGAATTTGATACAACGCATAATCTGTTTCGGGATGAGCTTCTCACTGTACCGCTGGACGTTCAGGCTCAGGTCGCCGCAAATAATGGCCGAGTAAGGATACCGGATGGCCCCGGTCTCGGGGTCGAGCCTGATCGGGATTTCCTGGACAAATACAGAGTCAACGGACCTTAGTTCGCCAGAAGATATCCGCCGGCAGTCGTCTGGGCGAGCATGTCCAGATTGATGTCTTCCTGCTTCAGGTATCCCTTCTGTGGCAAGACGCCAGCGCGGACCAATTCGACAACAGCTACGGCAGAAGAGGAAGTTGTCCAGGCAATCGCCGTGCGATGCTTGCCGCCGATTTCAATCGGACGAAAGCTGCGCACAAATTCCTCACGAAACAATTGCCCGTCAATCTCGCCTTCTGCGCTGACATGGATATAGACAATGTCCTGCTTGACCGGCGGTTTGGCTGTCACAAGTATTTCGCCCGCCTCCCTGCGCCGGTTGCGCATGAGCAGTTCATGAAAAAAGAAGTTCATCTGATCCATATGACCAGGATAGCGAAGGGTCTTGTAGTCGATGTTTGGAACGGTACCCAAATAGGTTTCGCACATCGTTCCCAATCCGCCTGAAGTGGTGAACGCTTCCAGCTCGACCCCATCAATATAGATCTTCTCCTTCCATTCCATCGGCGAGACGGTTTTCAACTCTCCATCCTCGATGACCTCGCAATCATTCAGATATTCGTTCACCACACCTTCCGGCGACCAGTTAAAAGAGTATCCCATCAAGCCGGTGGGGTTCTGGGGCAGGGCGCCCACGCGCATTTTGCACGAGCGGCAATCTTCGAACCTGGCAATCAGGTCGGCGCCAACAATGCCGACAAAGCCCGGTGCAAGTCCGCATTGCGGGACCATCAATCCATTGGATGTTTTCGACAGTTCAATGATCGCCTTGGTCGTCGCGACATCTTCGGTAAGGTCAAAATAGTGAATACCGGTATTGTGCGCCGCTTTGGCGACCTCGAGGTTCAGATGGTATGGCAATGCTGAAAAAACCCCGTCGAACGCCTGTAAACCTGCGTTTATCTGATCACCGTCACTGACGTCAATTGAACGGGTTTCAAATGGCAGCTCTGCGGAATCATGGATATCGAAACCGGTCACGTCGAATTCAGCCGCGTGCAGCAGTTCACCCGCCAACGCACCAACCTTGCCAAGGCCAAGGACCGCAATCTTGTTGAATTTTTCGGACATTTGCGGAATTGCTCCAATTGCCGGTTCCTGATGATCGGCGCAGGCTAACGGATATGACCAAAAGAGTATATGCAGGTAGATTGGCGATGCTATAAGCCGTAACGACGCGTTGCCTTTCATGGTGCAATCCAGGATCAAACAAGGTACAGATCGGTCCTGATCAGGAGATTTCAGGGGCAAATTGGCACAAATGAACGAGCTGCAATGTACGACAAGGCTCTGAAAAAAAACGAAAAAATCTTTGCGATTGCGCCGATGATGGATTGGACGGACCGGCATTGCCGGTTCTTTCATCGTCTGCTCACCCGTAAAGCGCTCCTCTATACCGAAATGGTCGTTGCCGATGCGGTCATTCATGGTGATCGCGAGCGTTTGCTTGGATATGACGAAACCCAGCACCCGGTTGCATTGCAGTTGGGTGGTAGCGAACCGGAGAAGCTGGCAATTGCAGCAGGCATTGGCGAAGATTTTGGTTATGACGAGATCAATCTGAATGTCGGGTGCCCGTCCGACAGGGTACAATCGGGCGCCTTTGGTGCCTGCCTCATGCGAGAGCCCGAGCTGGTTGGCGATTGCATGCGGGCTATGAAGGAAAAGACCAGCATTCCCGTAACGGTCAAATGCAGAATTGGTGTCGATGAACAGGACCCCGGTCCGGCGCTTGATGGATTTGCAAAATCAGTGTGGAACGCTGGTGCCGATGCGCTTTGGGTTCATGCCCGCAAAGCCTGGCTTGAGGGGCTAAGTCCGAAACAAAATCGCGAAATACCGCCGCTCGACTATCCAAGGGTGCACAGGCTGAAGGATGAAAACCCGAATCGATTCATGGGCTTAAACGGCGGTATTGAGAATTTGAATCAAGCGTGAAGCCATTTGCAGGATGTTTCCGGCATCAACGGTGTGATGATCGTTCGGGCGTCCTATAACAATCCGGGAATGCTCCGTAATGTTGACCATAT
>JBCCEP010000368.1:0-4086 GCA_039030215.1 Pseudomonadota bacterium | reverse complement strand
GTTGATGAAGGGAGAGGTTGTCGGTTCAACGGGCTCAAGCGCTTATGGCTTTACGATCGGCAAGTTTCTTGCCTTTGCCTATGTGAAGCCCGAGGTTGCAAAACCCGATCAGGATCTTGAAGTCGTCATTATGAACAAGGCCAGAAAAGCCAGAATTCTTGACGCTCCAGCCTATGATCCAGATAGCCTTCTACCGCGCACGGATGCGGCAGTGGGGATGGCCGCGGAATGACCAACCTGCCCGAACTGCAAATCTCAGGCTTGACCCTGTGGCGGGTGCCGCTTACCAGCCATGAGACCTACTACATGGCAGCGGGCAAGGCTTGCGCAACCGTAGACAGCATGGTGCTGCGGATTGATACAAGGCAAGGTATTTCCGGATGGGGAGAGTGCTGCCCAATCCCGCACTACCTGCCCGCTTATGCCAAGGGCATCCTACCGGCAGTCGAAGAATTGGCACCGGTCTTGTTCCAAAGCAATCCGCTTGGTATCGGCGCAGCAATGGCTGCCTGCGATAATTTCCTGAACGGACACCCTTATGCGAAATCCATTATCGATATTGCACTTTGGGATCTTACCGGCCAGGCCTGCGGCGTACCGGTCTACACTTTGCTCGGCGGTCTGCAGACAACCGAATTGCCACTATATCACTCCATAACCTGCATCGAGCCAGACGAGATGGCGCGCATTGCACGGGAAGCTGTAAAGACCGGGATTACCCAGATACAGGTCAAACTCGGTGCTGACGATGACTGGCTGGCTGACGTTGCCCGCTTGCGGCTGGTTCGTGAGGCAGTCGACCCTTCCATTCTCGTATATGGAGATTGGAACTGTGGCATTTCCCAACTCAATGCGATCCGTGTTGGGCGCGCCGTGGCAGATATTGACGTGATGCTCGAGCAACCCTGTCATACGCTGGAGGAATGTGCCGCAGTCCGGAATACGACAGGTTTACCAATGAAACTGGACGAAAATGCCCACGACATTGCCAGTCTAATGAAAGCCCATGAATTGGGTTGCATGGACGCAGTAGCGCTGAAGCTTTCAAAGTTTGGCGGCATTTCATCATTGCGGTTGGCCCGCGATCTGTGCCTGTATTTTGGTACCGTGATGTGCGTCGAGGACACCTGGGGTTCCGATATTGCAATGGCTGCGGCCTTGCATGTTGCAGCATCAACCCCAACGCACGCCATCATGAATGTTTGTGATTTGTCCGGATATGTTGCGCCTCGGCTTGATCCGTCGGCGCCATCGCGGTCTGGTGGCTATATTCTTCCACCAAGCGGTGTTGGGCTCGGTGTTATGCCCGACCCGGATCAGTTCGGCGAACCGGTCCTGTCGCTGGTAGCGTGAAGGAGATTGATGTTGAAGACGAGAATTAGTCAGGAAGACTGGAAAAACCGGGCTGCGCAGGTCTTGCCAGCCGCGGGTTTCGGCAACTTCGATCCCAGTATAATTATCCGCGAAGGCAAAGGCTCTCGTGTATGGGATGAAGATGGGAAAGAATATATCGATTATCTGATCGGCTCCGGACCGATGCTCCTAGGGCACGGCCATCCTGAGGTGGTAGAGGCAGTTGAGGAACAGCTCGGCAAGGGCATGACTTTCTTTGCCAATAATGCGGCAGGAATAGAGCTGGCCGAAGTTCTCGTCGAAGCCGTGCCGTGCATCGACAATGTACGCTATTTGTCGACCGGCGGCGAAGCGGACATGTATGCCATTCGACTTGCGAGGGCGTTTACCGGACGAAACAAGGTCCTGAAATTCGAGGGCGGCTATCACGGGATGTCTGGCGAGGCGTTGATGAGCCTCGCCCCGACCACACTGATCAATTACCCGCAAGCGGTCCCAGATTCAGCAGGAATTCCTGAAAGCGTACGGGACGACATGCTCATTGCACCATTCAATGACAGTGATTTCGTATCTTCTCTGATTGATGAATGTGCAGATGAAATTGCATGCGTGATTGTTGAACCGTTGCAGCGGATCGTTCCGCCAGAGCCCGGTTTCCTTGAATTGCTGCGAGCGATTACAGAGAAGGCCGGAATCGTGTTGATCTTCGATGAAGTTGTCACCGGTTTCCGGTTGGCCTATGGCGGTGCACAGGAGGCCTATGGGGTCGTGCCGGATCTTTGCACGCTCGGCAAAGTCATTGGTGGCGGCTTTCCGCTGGCAGCGATCGGCGGCAAAAAGGAGATCATGGATCATTTTGATGTGTCGATTGTCGGGAAACCGGGCTTCACCTTTCAGGTCGGCACTTTGAGCGGAAATCCGGTTGCCAGCGTCGCAGGACTAAAGACGTTGGAAATCCTGCGGCGGCCGGGTGCTTATGATGAAATCCGGCAAAATGGCGAATATCTGATGACGTCCTTTTCGAAACATCTTGCCGAGAATGGGATTGATCATCAGATGGTCGGCAATCCGGTACTGTTTGACGTTGTCTTTTCCTCTGCACCGGTAAAGGACTATAGGGGCACGCTGAGGGGTGACTCAGCCATAGCGAATGCCTTCAACAAATCGCTGCGGCAAAGCGGAATACTGAAATCCGACAGCAAGCTCTATGCCAGTCTTGCGTTGACTGAACAGGACCTTGCCGAAACCGATGTCGCATTGGAAAAAGCCGCTCGAACTTGTCAAATTGCTTAAGTCGGACAGGTATAGGCCAGCCTCCCCTGCTAAATAAGACCTGCACAGGCATCTAATTACCTTTCTCCTGCGTTAGGAATCCGTTATCGACTTTGCCTTATTCTGGGAATAATCGGACTTTATTCTTGTGAAATCGCACTAGCCAATTCGATCAACCCGATGAAAAGGCAGCGAATTCAGGGATGGATATCCTAGGGAAACTGGCGGGACATTTACTGTTAAATGCGAAACAATAACAAGTTCAGGATTCTGGCTGTATTTGCGATTGGCCTGGCGATTTCCGGCTGTATGAGCGAATTCGAAGTCAACGACAATCGCGGAAATGTTCCGATCCCGGCAAAATTACAGGCCGAAATGCGCAAGAATTCCATGAGCGCCAAAGATCCGGTGCTCGTGAGGATATTCAAGCAGGAAAGCGAGCTTGAGCTCTGGAAACAGGACAAAAGCGGCAAATATGCCCTGCTGAAAACCTATCCAATGTGCCGCTGGTCGGGAAAGCTCGGCCCCAAGACAACACAAGGCGATCGTCAGGCGCCGGAGGGTTTCTACACGGTCGATGCCAGCAGGTTGAACCCGGCCTCGAAATTCCATCTGTCCTTCAATCTGGGTTATCCGAACCGGCTTGAGCGGGCAAAGGGCTATTCGGGTTCTGCATTGATGGTGCATGGCGCATGTTCGTCTGCCGGCTGCTATGCGATCTCCGATGACTATGTTTCCGAACTTTATGCGGTGGTTCGCGATGCCCTGAAAGGCGGACAACGTTCATTTCAGGTGCAGGCCTATCCATTCCGCATGACGGCAGAAAATCTCGCAATACATCGCAAAGACCCCAACTTTGATTTCTGGATGGATCTGAAAGATGGCTATGACCGATTTGAAGTATTGCAGCAGCCGCCCAGCTTTACCTTCTGCGATGGACGCTATCGATTTGGCAAACCAAAAAATGCCTGGCGGCCGAACGACCCGATGGCCGCATGCCCGGCATTTGAGCCGGAACCTCTGGCAGTCGCATCCAGGACGGCTGGCGATCTTTCAAAGATGGAAGAATTGCTAGGACAAGGCCACGCCAGAAGTTTTGTCTATGAAGATGGCGGCATGCATCCGATCTTCCGCAAGGTGCTGACCAACAGAGGTTCGAAATTTCTATCCCGAAAGACCTCTACCACATCGGTCCCCGTCAGCCGGCCTACGGCTGCTCTGGCCGATCCCTACAAGGTGGATGAAGACGAGGCAAAATAGCCTTACCATTGATCCGCGCAAACGCGTCGCCGGTCTTGTTATTAGGGCTTAGAAGAACTGTCCTGCTGGCATCTTTTCGATATCCCGCTTGATCGTTGCCACCGGTGGATCATCCTTTGCAATAAAACGCACCAATCGGATAAAGGGTGATTCAGCACTGGAAGTATCCATTGGCGCGTCTACACCCTCAATCCACCAATG
>JBCCEP010000367.1:0-4091 GCA_039030215.1 Pseudomonadota bacterium | reverse complement strand
TGACCTGGGCAGGTGCAGTGTAAAATCGGTATCGGGAGGCGCTGCGTCATTTATCAAGGACAGCACCCTGTTCCGATGAACATCTTCGTGTTCGGCCAATATCCGTTTGTAGTCATTCTCATGCAATTCCGAGTGGATCGTATCGCGGTCCTTTCCAGTCACATCCCAAGCATGAACGATGTGGAGATCAGCTCCCTTCATCTTGGCAAGAGAGGTGGACAGCTCCATGATCTTCCTGTCCATGGAATTCTTTGCCACGGTTCCGCCAGCCGGATTCACGCAAGCCAGTATCCTTGCCGCTCTTGCTGCTTTGGCTGGTTTGAGAACCCAAACAGGGCATGGACATTTACGCATCAATTCGACGGCTGTGTTGCCAAAGAAGCGGTCACGTATTGCGGCTCCACTATCTGCTCCGATGATTACAAGGTCATATCCGTGCCGGTGCACCGCTTCCAAAACTTCAACATAGGGAGTGCCGATTACGACCTTCGACGCTACCTGGCCATCGTGCAGCGTACGAGCCAGACGCTCGAGACGTTTCGTGCGTTCAAGGTGGTTGACCGTTGCGGATTGATTAAGCGGAATCACTTCAAGTAGTGTCGCTTCCGCATTGTTGGCACGGACCAGTGTTTCCGTCCGGCTCAGTACGTCATCAGCGCCAATATTCTCACCGTAGACAGCCAAAATTTTCTTGAACCTGCGCATCGCCTTGCTCCCAATAATTGATCTTCGACACATATTGGCCAGCCATAATATGTTTACAATTGTGTACTATATCAATTTTTGATAGAAATTTTCTATCAATTAGAAGGTTGCAAGATGCCCAGTTTGAGACAACTTGAATATCTGCTTGCCGTTGCAGAGCTTCGCCATTTTCGGCGCGCAGCAGCCAAAGTAGGTGTTAGTCAGCCGACGCTGAGCGCCCAGATAAATGCACTGGAAGAAAGACTTGGCGCCCAATTGGTGGAGCGCAGCCGCTCGCGGGTCCTGCTCACGCCGGTGGGCGAACAGGTGACCGAAACGGCGCGGCGGATCATGCGCGACGTGCAGGAAATAAGGGAGATTGCAACCCACAAGTTGGGCGAGCCGGGCGGCACGATCCGGTTGGGCCTTCCGCCCACCATTGGGCCTTATCTCATGCCGCGGGTAATCCCGAAAATCCATCGGGCCTATCCAGATCTCAAGCTCTATGTACGCGAGGACATTCCATCCAATCTTCCAGACGGACTGGACAGCGGCAAGTATGATGTCCTGATCGCGCCAATTCCGGTCAAGGCCGAAGGTATGGATACGATACACCTGTTCCGTGAGCCGCTGCATCTTGTTGTCCCCGCCGACAGTGATCTGGGGAAGCGCGAATCAATCGAACGGAAAGAGTTGAAGCACCGATCCATCCTTACGCTCGAAACCGGTCATCACTTGCGTGAACTGGTTGTAGGTCTTTGTGATGATTTTGGCGCGGAACTTCGAGCCGAATATGAAGGCACGAGCCTGGATACGCTTAGACAAATGGTTGGCATGGGCATGGGATTGTCATTCCTGCCCGGCCTGTATGTTCGATCGGAACTGAGAGGCGGCGGAAACGTAAAACAAATCGAATTGAAAGGGCGCACGTTGTACCGAACCATCGGCATGATCTGGCGAAATACTTCCGCACGAAAGCCGGAGTTCGAACAATTGGGGCAACATATACGCGACGCCGTCAAACGCAGCTTTACGAACTTCCCAATTTTGTCGGGGTAGCACTAACCATTCCGATGGGGCCTACATCGACAATTTGGTCGGCATCCAAATTCCATCCGTTCGGGTCAGTTCCACCTCGGCGTTTCCGGATTGATTATCGACAGTCGCTTCAATCTGAAGAATGGCAAGATCGCCGTCGATCGAGCCACTCAATATCTTGACCTTGTCCGGTGTAGTCGCTTGAAGAAAATCAAGTTGCTCTTTCAATTCGTCGGCGCTGGCGTTTTCAATCTGTTCGACCAAGTCAGGCGGCACGATTTTCTTTAATGCTTCCACGTCACCGGAGCGAATGACCTCCACCCATTTGAGATAGGCCTGTCCCGGCTCACCACCGTCAGGCGGCAGGGGCTGGCCGGTTATGGCGTTTGGATCGGAAAGTGAGGCCGTGAACGTAAAGTCATATTGATAGGTATCGTCAAAAAATTCCTGTGGTTCTTCGTGATAGATACGGCCGGTGACGAGATCAGTCCCCAGTCCTTCAATCTCGAATTTTGGGTAGGTTCCCCCAGACAGATTGCCCGGATCGTCGGCAGATTTCTTGATCGATTGCGAGTAAATCTGGAGTTCGGGGCTATCGCTGGACTCTGAGGATTTGGTAATCCCGATCTCGACCCAGGCCGAATCCCAAATGGGATCACCCAAATCTCTCGGCGAGACTTCACGCCCTACAAACAATATCTTCCATGTCGGATCTTCGGGATTATAGAAGCCCTTCTCCTCTGCCCATACATAGACATGGGATAACTGGACGTCTTTGCCGTTCAGGGTAAGGGCTCCGCTAACCTCCGACTTGTCTGCTGCAGACGCTGCAAGTGATATCCCCACCAAACAAGCAAAAAATACAAGACAGCGCTGGGCAATGAGTTGGAAACTCAACGGGGAAAACCTGATCGACATGCGCATGAAAAGCCCTCCTGTCTGCTTTGTATTCCGTGTGGAACCTGAACGATCGGAGACAAATGCGATAGTTCGCGATACCGAGCGCATCCAAATAACAGGTAAACAGCCGTTCTTAAATCCTAACAACTTTCAGCTTGGTCTTCAGGTTTGTCCGGCAGAATGCATGCAGGAAACAGGTCTGCTCGGAGATGTCCAACATCTCCTGGGCGATCTCGTCGCTTTCGCTGGTCTCCAGATAGACATGGGTCTCGATCGGGTCGGTATCGCCTGCCTTCCCGGTGCCGCCGGAAGCGCCACCCAGACTGAAATGGGTGTCCTGTACAATGCGATAATCGGGAAGGTCGAGTTTAAGCATTGAGACGAAGCGGCCGAACTGGGTCATGAAGCAGAAACCGACGCCGGCGCTGATATAGGTGTTGGCGTCAGGCGCGCGCCCGTCTTCGGAACTCAAAAGACGAAAGTTTGTGCCATAAGGGGAATAGGTCATCTGCTGGATCTCCTTGATCCCGTCTTCCCGCATGGTGGCGACCGCGCCGATGTTCAGACGACGGTCCTGTTCATCGGCCAATGATGACGCAGCTTTTGATGTTCCCTTGGCAACAGATTTTTTGGGCGTCGGGCCAACTTTCACCAGCAAATCAAGCGAAGTCGGTTCTGCCTGCGCTTTGGGAAAATGGTCGCCTGGGTCCGGGAATAGCGAAATATCCAGTTCTGCCACCTTTGCGGTCGGCAGTTCGTTACCGTTCTTGCCCAGTTTAAACAGGCTCTCGTGCTTACCGCGCATCAGTCCGTTCAGCGGGGAGGCAAATGTCGCATTGATCAGGAACTCGCTCAGGGCCGCATCATCAAGGTCGCAGTCTATCTCGACCTGCAGTTCAATGTTTTCAGCCCCACCCACCATGGTCCGCTTCGGCATGGATCCTTTCATGGTGTAATAATTGTCCTGGATCAGCTTCAGCTTGCGGATTTCCACGCCTTGCTGATCCGCAAGCGCCAAAATCTCGTTCATAAAACTTGCGACCATGCCGCTCGACAAAAAGCCCAGAGGACAAGGAGCGGCATCATATCCGCTCAAATATGCGCCTTCATCACTGACCAACCGCCAAGTATCTCCCGTCTTGGCAGAACGGATCAACGCCTCTTTCTGAAACCCGCTAAAGGAGCGCACCCAGGTCCGGACCGCATCGCCGCGACGCAAATCAGGTGCATCAATAGTGACGGCGTCCGCATTTGAAACTTTAAAAAACGGCGGTAAACCGCTGGCATCAATTATGTTCTCACCAAGTCTTGCCATATTAATTATCCTAGTAGAAAGCCCGCTGGGCCAGAGATTGAATGCGGTTCGGCGAATGCCAGGACACCATCATATCCCAGATTACGTCCAATGCCGGACTGTTTGAACCCGCCAAATGGCCCTCTGCCATCCTGGCCATGGCCCCATGGCGCAG
>JBCCEP010000366.1:0-4106 GCA_039030215.1 Pseudomonadota bacterium | reverse complement strand
CCTGGGAACGAATTCTGACACGAATTGACGCCGAAACTGAGCCAGCCGGGATTGTACGGGTTCGGTGCGAGCTCTCGCAAAGGGAAACCATGGTTGCTGCACAGGGAGGGCCTGAACCCGACCCCCGAACGGCCAAGGAGCAGGTGTAGTTTACTTGAAAGAAGACGTCGATCAGCAAATAGGGAGGAACTGAAATGCTGAAGAAACTGACTATCGCAGCCCTTTTGGGCATGATCGCCATACCGGCGCAGGCAGAAACCTATGGCGTATTGATGAAGACCCTTTCCAATCCATTTTGGGGAGCAATGGAACTGGGCGTCCGTGAAGGTGCCGATGCTGCCGGTGTGGAATATTACCTGCAAGCGGTTGAAAGCGATCAGGCGGCTGAGCCGCAGCTCAATGTCTGCAATACGATGCTGGAGCGCAAACCTGACGCAATGATCACTGCTGCGATCAATTCGACCATCTTGCTGCCCTGCCTGAAACGGGCAAATGATATGGGAATTCCGGTTGTCGACCTGGATGGCAATCTGGATCACAAGATTGCAGAGGACGCCGGTGTTGATATTGCCTTCTCGATCGGTTCGGACAATGTCGCTGCCGGGGCACAAGGCGCTGAATGGCTTGTTGGTCAATTGGGAGCCGATGCAAAAGGTCCGGTTCTCGTGATCGAGGGATTGTCCGGGAATATCACCGGCCAAAAGCGAGCCTCGGGCTTTGCTGACAAGCTGAAGGAGCAGGCGCCCGGCCTGGAAGTCGTCGCTTCACTTCCCGGTGACTGGGATCGCGGCAAGGCAGCAAACATCACCAATGATACGCTCACCGCGCATCCGGAACTCGTTGCAGTATTTGCAGCAAATGACGGCATGGCGCTTGGTGCAATCGAAACCGTCTATGCCGCCGGCAAAGGCGATCAGGTTATCGTAATCGGTGTTGATGGAAACTCTGACGCGGTGAAATCAATCAAGAGTGGACGTCTCAATGCTTCAGTGGCCCAGCTCCCCTATCTGGTAGGCAAACAGGCTGTGGAGATGGTCAAGGAGATGAAGGGCGGCAAGGCACCCGATGGCGATTGGATCTACGTGCCGACCATGGTGCTGACAAAGTCGGTTCTTGATGCCGGTACCGAGCCCATGCTCGAATATGTAAAATAATCCAGTATCTGTCCGGGGTGACAATCATCCCGGACAGGCCAACTCATCCGGACAAATGATCAGATTACTAGAACGAACGCATGTCCGCGTAGAATCACTCCTGGTTCTGGCCGGTTTGGTAATACTCATGGCCATCCTGTCCCCCGTCACCGGGGATGGGACAAGAGTGTTCCTGACCGCCAACAACATGTTCAACATCATTCTGGCGACGGCGACTTTCGGTATTCTCGCAATCGGCGCGACATTTGTCATAAGTGCTGCCGGGATCGACTTGTCACTGGGATCAGTTCTTGGCCTAGCATCGGTGTCAGGCGCTGCCCTGGTGGTGACATTGGGGTGGCCCTGGTATTTCGCCATCATCGGTGCGCTTTTGGCCGGTTCGCTCGCCGGTGCATTGAACGGATTCATCATTACACGCGGCCATGTGCCGGCATTCATCGTGACCCTGGGCATGCTTGGAATTGCACGCGGACTTGCTCTGATCATATCCAGCGGACGTGGAATTTACGGTTTGCCAGACGAAATTCTGTTTCTTGGACAGGCGCGCCCCTGGGGTGTTCCGACACCAGTATTCATCCTGATCGCGGTGGCGCTGATTTCCCACTATATCCTTGCCCACACACCGTTTGGGCACCACACGCTCGCCTTGGGGGATAATGAAAATGCCGCACGCGCTACCGGGATAAATGTCCGCCGTCAGCGCATGATGCTGTATACGATCTCCGGCTTCATGGCTGGCGTTGCCGGTCTGATATTTACCGCTCGGGTAAACACCGGCGATCCAACGGCGGGCTTGAACTATGAGCTGCTTGCCATCACTGCCGCGATTATCGGGGGCACGAACCTGTTTGGCGGCAGGGGGTCGATATTGGGAACGATGATTGGCGCACTGATCATGGGCGTGCTGCAAAACGGACTGAACCTGATGGCGGTGCAAGCCTATTACCAGCAAATGGCGATTGGTGCCGTGTTGATAGCGGCCGTCTGGCTCGACCAGGTACGCAGCCGCGGGAGGCAGATACAATGAGCCTGTTGGAACTTGCCGGTGTCGAGAAATCCTTTGGCGCAGTCCAGGTCCTTCACGGGGTCGATCTGAAAGTCGGCGCCGGAGAGGTCGTTGGCTTGGTGGGCGATAATGGCGCGGGCAAATCCACGCTGATGAAATCCATTACCGGCGTATATCCGGTAGACAAGGGAACGGTTTCCTTCGATGGATCCGACATAACCAGGCTTGACCCCGGCGCAAGGCGGGAAATGGGGATCGAGATGATCTACCAGGATCTTGCGCTCGCCCCCCAGCAAGATGTTGCAAATAACATCTTCCTCGGTCGCGAACCGACCAAGAGGCTGTTCGGGTTGTTGCCGTCATTTGTCGACAAGACCCGCATCGATCTGGAAGCCCAGGAGATGATAGACCGGCTTGGGGTCCATGTTCCTTCCATCCATATCCCGGTGGGGATGCTTTCGGGTGGTCAGCAGCAGACAATCGCGATTGCCCGCGCGCTCACCTTCAAGCCCAAACTGGTGATCATGGACGAACCGACTGCGGCACTGGCGGTCCGTGAAGTGGAAAGTGTGCTGAACCTTATTAGGCAGATGCAAAATGAGGGAATCTCGACCATCTTGATCAGCCACCGGCTAAACGACGTGTTTGAGGCGTGCGGACGGATTGTTGTTCTCAGGCGCGGCAATGTCATCGCGGATTTGCCGCGAAACAACACCGATATGGCTGAAGTGGTTTCCTATATTGTCGGCGCACACGGTTAGCAGGAGAAATTGATGCCTCGTCTTGGACTTCATTCGCTTGCTTTCACACCACTCTGGCAACCGGAAGAGGCCGACCGATTGTTGCCGCCAATTCTCGAGCACGGCGTTCGTGTGATCGAGACGCCTTTACTGGATCCCAGAACCTATCACAGCGAGTCCACCCGGAAGGTTTCAGATCGCTACCAGGTCGAAATAGTCTGTTCCCTCGGCCTGCCGGCTGAACTCGACATTGTGCGGAACGGCGATGATGCCGTCGAATTTCTGGAAATTGCGCTGGCCGCGGCTCGCGATGCCGGTTCAGACAGTCTTTCCGGTGTTACCTATGGCACAATCGGAAAGACTTCCGGGGCGCCGCCCAGCCAGGCCGAACTTGATGCCGTCTGCCGGCTGGTTGAGCGGGTGTCGGTTGCGGCAAGGCGCCTGGGAATGCGGTTGGGGCTGGAGCCTTGCAATCGCTATGAAACTCACCTGCTCAATACCGCAAGGCAAACCGCCGAGATCATTGAGCGGGTCGGTGCGGAGAACGTGTTCATCCATCTTGATACCTATCACATGAACATTGAGGAGCCGGGCATGCAGGAGGGCTTTGCAAATGCGGGCGAGCATCTGGGATATGTGCATCTTTCCGAATCCAATCGCGGCGTACCGGGCAAGGGAACGATGAACTGGCCGGATGTTTTTGAGGGATTGGCCGAAACCGGTTTTGATGGCACCATGACGCTGGAAAGCTTTGTCTATCTTGCGCCCGAAATTGCCTCTGGGCTCGCCATTTGGCGACCGGTTGCCGAGCGGCCGGAGGATGTGATCGAGGTAGGGCTTCCGTATATTATCGAAGCAGCAGGCAAGGCCGGTATAGAGTTTGAGACTTAGCCATACCGGAACCTGCCTTGGTCGCAATCAGCACCAGGTGAACCGATATGTGCAGAAACATACGCACCCTGTTCAACTTTGAGCCGCCGGCAACGGAAGAGGAAATTCATGATGCAGCCCTGCAGTTCGTCCGCAAGATCAGCGGGAACCGGAAACCATCCAAGGTAAATGAGCAGGCTTTTGACCGTGCCGTGCATCGAATATCAGACTCAGTTCGGGAATTGCTCGACGGTATGGAAACAGCAGCAACACCGCGCAATCGCGAGAAAGAAACCGAAAAGGCCCGGCAAAGGGCGATAGCACGTTTTTCTTAGG
>JBCCEP010000365.1:0-4111 GCA_039030215.1 Pseudomonadota bacterium | reverse complement strand
GTGGCACCAGTGGGGGAAACACCCCGTACGGATCTCCGATGTCCCCGGAAAATGGCAGCAACGGCCGCGATCGCGAAAGCTGGCGCGATGATCAAGATGGAAAGTGCGATTACGAGCTGCTTCATGTACCCACTCCTCGAATAAATTGCGTAAATCAGGTTGATGCAAGGCTTGATGCTGGCGTGGCAAAACAATCAATATACGGTGTCGCCGACCGAAACATCGCATCCACTTGTCGCCGGCGCGAAACCCGATATCGCGTTGCCGAAGCAGCCGATCTGCGACGAGAATCCGAGATCTGCGATACCATCATCACCGGGCGAAGTATTGAGCAGACGATTACGAGATATCTCGGCGCGTGTAATGGACACGACAGCAATCCCATTCTTTTGCGTGGCATCCCTAATTCCGAATACCGAATTGTCGCGTACTGATACGGACGCGCCGTAACCAACGGCTATTCCGGATGCCGATGCGGTTTCGGATATCCAAGAAACGACATTTCCTTCAACGACAGAATTTTCGCCAAAGACCAGCGTAATGCCGGTGGACGCGCTGTCCATATCGCCGGGTCCGGCATTTGTAACATGATTGTTGCGGATTATGCTGTCTTTACCAACCACAAACATTCCACGATAGTTGCTGTTGTTGGCGCGGATGTTCTCGACAGTGGATCGCTCCGCAAATAGGCCGCCGAGCAACACAGCCGTCGAAAAGCCTTCGACATGACCGTTTCTAACAGTCACATTCTGGGTGTGGAATGCTACGATTCCATTCATCCTGTTTGCCGGGCCAGCAAGGTCGTTCGTGAGCGAAAAACCGTTAAGATCCACGGTCACATTGTGGGATTCGATCTCGATTGCGCCAGCTAAAAAACTGGGCGCGGGATCGGTCGTGTTCACCAGGTTTTGCTTCAGGCAGTATTTTCCGGGCATGGTGATCGTAAACGGCACGCTGTCAATCTCGGTGCAGATCGTGACCTCGGCCCGTGCCAAGGAAAAAGTCAGAAGAAAGATTAAAAATGTGAAGATGCTTAAGATTTTGGGCATAACTATCTCTCTTTTGAGTTTAGCCCGCATTGCCCAAAATAATAGTAGCATGAATTCAGGATTTCACCTAGCGCTATTCTATACTGTAGTGACTGATTGTGGAAGATTTGCGATGACGTACCGCCACCTCAACGCAGATTCAAACGATCTGGCAACCCGAAAGGATCAAAGAACCGAAAAACGATCAGGAATACGGTGTCTTGGTTGTACCAGCGCCGCTGATAGAAACTGAACTTAATACCGAGATCGAAAAAGTGAATGCGCTTAAGGAAAGACCTACCCGGCAAACTTCTCATAAATTGTGACATCAGAGCAGAGTTACCGCCAATCCGGAGCGCAATATTCAAGGGATATTGCATATTACAATAATACTAGCGGCGACGGCAGCATTAAGTTTTAGTGCGAACGTAATGCGGTAATGCCCCCTATTCCATTTCTTGCCAATAACGAAAATTCGGCAATTGATAGCAAGGCTGCTTCGAGCCCTTTTCAGTCGTTTGAATAAGTGCGAAACTAGCGGGAACCAAAGGATCAATAATGGTTGTCATTGCCAGTCTCATGACGATTGCAGCTGCCTTTGTCGTTGCTGCGGCGTCCCCCGGACCTGCAACAATCGCAATTGCAACTGTATCAATGAACGCTGGCCGGAAGTCCGGACTACTTTTCGGAATGGGACTTTCGGTCGGTCTGGCATTCTGGGGTTTGGTCGCGGCAACTGGCTTGGGTGCATTACTCCAGGCATCGAGCCACGCACTATCATTGCTGAAGCTGCTGGGAGGTGCCTACCTGCTTTGGCTTGCATTCAATTCCGCCAGATCGGCAAATAGTGCTGTAGAAACCCAGGTCGATCTTGGGACAGAACGGCGCGACTTCAATCGGGGATTGCTGCTCAATCTCTCAAACCCGAAAGCTGTATTTGCGTGGATGGCGGTCTTAGCCCTCGGGCTTGGCGATGGCAGTGAAGCTGGTCACGTCATTCTGGCTACCGGGCTTTGTATAGTTTTGGGATTTCTGATCTATACATCTTATGCGCTCATATTTTCTACCTCTGGTGCAATGGCGGTCTATCGCAGAACACGAAGATGGATTGAAGGTGCTGTCGCAGGATTATTTGCACTAGCTGGGCTTGGGCTCATCCGATCAGCCTTTGTCAAGCAATGAATACATTTTCCCGCTCTGCCTACCTTGGCCCTATCAGGGCATGGCCAAGCTCGTCGCAAGCTTTTGACAATCTAAAATCACCAGATGTCCGCCTTGGGCCAGAAGCTGCCGGCAAACCGGACTTTGTTGAACGTCTGAAAGAGACCCGAAAACAGACGTTGTTCGTGACTTTAATCTATGTCTGCAATTGGCCCAAAGCGGATAACAGTTTTCAATTGGGCGCATTGATGACCGTGGCTAAGGGGCATAGACGCAGTCTCAGTATTGATATCCCTGGCACAACCCACTGAATTAGCGTGGCTATTGCCAGGCATTAGCTACTGGGGAGAATTTGCGAGATTGGATGGCTGTGCTGGTTGTCCTGATCTAAACGGTCTGGTACCGATTTTCCCTGTTTAACAAGGAAAATTGTAGTTTCTTAGCAACTTTTGGGACGTTTACCCGTAGGGATCGACCGTCGTCCCACGTGATAATATCCGATTCCGGGAATATTCCGAATAGATATTAGTATCAATCGCATGTCCGATAAGTGCCAAACGTGGACATTTATGTAAGCTCGATTTCAGATGCAAACGTAGGATTGGATATCTAACTGTAAACGCGCTAGCTTCCCTCGAACGCTGGCACAGTTACAGAATTTGCAAGTCCGAAAATATCGACTGGATTAGGGATACCTTTGACATCATAGCAACCCCGTTCGACGAATAATTCGGGAACCGTAGACGCAACCACCGCTGTGGCAAGGACTTGATCACCGACAGTTTTGGACAGTCCTTCTATCCTGCTTGCAATATTCACAGCATTTCCCAATACGGTGAAATCAAGCCGGCCGGGGCTACCAATATTTCCGTAACTGACCTGACCGGCATTGATTCCAATCCCAATGTCGAGTGGCGGCTTGCCATCACGAGCGCGGGTAAGGTTGAGCTTGGCAAGTTCATTGAGTATCAGCTCGGCGGTTTGGGCTGCCACCCTGCATTGTTCGGCGTACGCACCTTCGTCGTGAACCGGAAAAATCGACAAGATCCCATCGCCCATGAACTTCAGCACATCTCCACCCATCTCTTCCACGGCCTGCACCACCACATCGAAATAACCTTCCAGAGCATCAAAGATCTCAGATTCAGACGAACGATTGGAAAGCTCGGTGAAACCGCGAAGATCAGAAAACATGACAACCGCTTCCAGCGTTTTGCGCTCACCGCGCTTGATAGTGCCGTCCCAAATTTCCCGAGAAGGTCCATCTCCCAGATAGGTGCGTAACAGACTCTTGGTGGATTTACGCATGGTGACCGGTTCAAGCGCGCACGAAAGTCCCAGCTTGGACTCCTCTATCATTTCAAGGTGCTCCTGCGAAAAACCGTTCGTATTCCGGGTGGCAAACGTGCAGCCGTGACGGGAGCCGTCTCCATAATACAGCAATGTAGCGTAGTAATCCGTGCCACCGGCTTCAGCAAATTCAAGGTAAGAGGAGTGATCTGTTTCCGGATCAAGCCCGCGCAGGCTTTTATGCAGTGGACGGTCGTTTTCGAGAATATATTCAAATGAGCTGCCCACATAGCTGTCAGTCAGCATTTCCACGTGAGTAACATCATAAGATTCAGTGCCCTCGGTCGTCCACACTACACCCCAGGCAATAAGCAACGGGTTGGCAAATCGCTGACCGATATTAACACGCCATAGCGGCACACCAGCCTCGATCAACTCATTACAGTAATGCGACACCACCAGGACTGGATCGTCAGAGCACCGTCCCTTGGTCATCATCCAGTGATTAAGATCGGTAACTGCATCCATCGAGTTCAATAATTCCCAGAATCCCGCTCGGTCATATCCGCATTGTTTGACACTGCAGTATCAGTTCAATGTCGCCGTCATGTCAGACGGATCCACCACGCGAC
>JBCCEP010000364.1:0-4115 GCA_039030215.1 Pseudomonadota bacterium | reverse complement strand
CGCGACGCTCAATTGATCGACTATCAGACCAATCTGGAGGACATGGTTCAAACCCGCACCGAAGAGCTGCAACTTGCCAAAGAAGAAGCCGAATCGGCCAATCAGGCGAAATCTGATTTTTTGGCGACCGTGAGCCATGAAATTCGAACGCCGATGAATGGAATAATGATCATGACAGAACTGATGGCCGAAGCTTCAACAACCGGTCGCCAGCGTCGATATGCCAATATAATTCGTCAGTCGGGTGCCGGTATGCTGGCGATCATTAACGACATCCTCGACCTTTCCAAAATCGAAGCCGGCAAGATGGACCTCAATCTTGCTGAAATTGAACCGGATGATGTCATAGTCGGGGTAGCAAGTCTGCTTTGGGAAAGTGCCAATTCCAGATCAGTAGATCTCTCCTGCTACATATCCTCCCGCGTACCGGAGAAGATCGTTGCGGACCCGATCAGGCTCTCCCAGATCATCACGAATCTGGTCGGCAATGCCATAAAATTCACCAGCGATGGCAGCGTCGAGATCGAAGTGGATATTGTCAAATCCATCGATGCAAACCGTACCAGGCTCAGATTTGAAGTAACCGATACCGGCGTGGGGATTTCCGCTGATCGCATCGATAGCATTTTCGACCGCTTCGAACAGGCTGATACATCGACGGTGCGCGATTATGGTGGGACCGGACTTGGACTTTCAATTTGCAAGAAGCTTGCTGACGCCATGGACGGCGTTATCGGCGTAGACAGCGAACCGGGCAGGGGAAGTACATTCTGGTTCGAGATTGAGGTCGAATCTTCCCCAGCGAATATGCAACAAGTCAATGCTCCCGGAGGTTTATCGGGTCAGGATCATAAATGCCTCGCCCTTGTTTGCCGATCAAATGCAACGCGACTTGCCCTTGCAAAAGGATTGGAAGAGCTGGGTCACAAGGTATCCAGCCTGGACGAGATCGCCATGACAACCGCAATCAGTGGCGGATTTGATGCGATATTGTGCGAACCGGCAGATGCAATGAAAATCAGGTGCCAGACACATCAGATACCGGTAATTGTCCTGACGAACATGGGTGATAACGAGCAGGAACTGCGAAAGGCGATGCCGATAAGCGAGATATTGTTTTTACCCTGCGGGCGGCGGCAACTGCGTGAACTCGGGCTAGAGGTAAAGATTGATATTGAAGAAAAGCCAATTACCGACAAAACGGGCGAAATATCATCCTTCACCGGGCTGAATGTGCTTGGTGTTGATGACAACCTGGTCAATCGTACCGTCTTGCGCGATGCGCTTGTCCGCCTTGGCGCAAGTGTCGACCTCGCTTCGTCAGGATCGGAAGCCCTCAAGGCAATCGGGCGCAAACGCTACGACCTTGTATTTATGGATTGCTCCATGCCGGATATGGACGGGTTTGAGACAACAGCGGCAATCCGGGCCCAGGAAGATAAAACCTCTGCAGCTGCTTTGCCGATAATTGCCCTGACCGCTCATTTGTCCGGCCCTGAGGCAGAACAATGGCAGGACGTTGGCATGGATGGGTATCTGGCCAAGCCATTCACAATGGAAAGCCTGTCACAAGCACTTTTGAATGTTGTTTCGGGAAGAGACGATTGTGAAGGTGAGCCGGTGCCGAATGAGGAATTTGAAAAAACTGCGGAGAAAAAGCCTCTCGGCGATGGTCATCTCATCGACCCAAAGACGCTGGAGCTGCTTTCTTCACTGGGAAGCAAGTCGGGCACAAGCGCGGCAAGCAGAATTTTTGGCCTTTATGTTGGAACCGCCGGCCCTGCCCTGAAGACTATTTCGGCCATGATAAAGGAAGGTTCAGCGCCGAAACTTGCTCGAACGGTTCATAACTTCAAATCAATGAGCCTGAGCAGTGGCGCCTGCGCCGTTGCAACAATTGCGGAAGAGATGGAGATGCATGCCAAGAATGGAGAAACCCGGCGCGCAGGACAATTGCTGGGCGAGCTCGAAGCGATATATCTCCGCACCAAGGATGTCATGAACGAGTTGATAAGAGACCAGGAAAACGAATCACCGGCGCAAAATCAACCAAGTTCATAAATTGACCTGCCCAAAATAAGTCGGCTTACTTTCAAAGATGTTGTAGCGAAATTCCTTCAGAATCAAACACATGCATCTTCTCGGGTTCAGCCGTCAGCTTGATCGTCGAGCCGCGTTCGAACATGTGGGTACCCGCCAATTTTGCTACTATCGGTTCGTCTCGTCCGGCGACATCGACATAGATCATCGTCACTTCACCCAGAGATTCCACCAGCGATACCTGGCCCTGCAGTACCGGTTTATTGTTTCCATCGACGATCGAAAGATCCTCGGGCCGAATGCCGAAACTCGCCTTCGATCCCTCCAGGTTGCTACCGGATTTCATCGGCGCAATAACCTTGTTCCCATCGGGCAATTCTATCGTGGTCTTCGGCCCCGTCTTCACGATCTTGGCTGGCACAATATTCATTGCCGGCGAACCGATAAACTGGGCGACAAACAGATTACGCGGATTGTCATATAGTTCCAGCGGTGAACCGACCTGCTCGATATTTCCTGCCGAAAGAACCACAATCCGGTCGGCCAACGTCATCGCCTCGACCTGATCGTGTGTGACGTAAATCATGGTCGAACTGGGCATGCTTTCATGTAGTTTCGCGATCTCGATGCGGGTCGCTACGCGCAGGGCGGCATCCAGATTCGAGAGTGGCTCATCGAACAGGAAAACCTTCGGATTTCTAACAATCGCACGGCCGATCGCAACCCGTTGCCGCTGACCGCCGGACAGCGCTTTGGGTAGTCGGTCCAGATAGGGTTCCAACTGAAGGATATCTGCCGCCTCGCCAACACGACGCTTGATCTCAGCGGCGTCAGCTTTGGCGATGCGCATCCCGAAAGCCATGTTGTCGAACACCGTCATGTGCGGGTATAGCGCATAGGATTGGAACACCATGGCAATGCCGCGCATTGACGGTGGAATGTCATTGACCAGCTGGCCATCTATATGAAGCTCACCGCCACTTATCGTCTCCAGCCCGGCGATCATCCGCAACAAGGTGGACTTTCCGCATCCCGACGGGCCCACAAACACAATGAACTCACCTTCATCGATCTCTAGATCGACACCATGTATTACATCCACCGGTCCGTAGGACTTTTGGATCTGCTTGAGAACCAGTCCGGTCATTTTCACCTCCACCTTGCTCCGGCATTACCCGAAGCAACTACCTGATTTTTGCCAGCCAACCACCAAAGGGTGGCAATTCCAATTTTCCATTCGTGAATCTGCAACCGACCCCAAACGGACCGATCTCTTCATATTGATTGTTAGGGATTGAGACCTCAGTCGGCTCAGCTCCCATATTGATCGCAACAAGGATGCTCGATCCGCCATGTTCACGTTCAAACACCACGACCGCATC
Source organism: Pseudomonadota bacterium (assembly GCA_039030215.1). Taxonomy (GTDB): domain Bacteria; phylum Pseudomonadota; class Alphaproteobacteria; order Rhizobiales; family Rhizobiaceae; genus BOKV01. The sequence continues at coordinate 693 of JBCCEP010000364.1, read as the reverse complement.
ACTGCCTTCATGAAACCGGATTGATCCCTTGATGAACTCGGGATGCAGTCGGCGAAACTGTAAAAATTCCCGGTAGAATTCGAGCAAGGAATCCGATTGCCCTTCCTGGCTGTTGACCGACAGATGCAGATGTTCGGGCGGCACCGGCAGCCAGGGAGCTTCGTTTGAGAACCCCGCATTGGGTTCGTTGTGAGACCACGCCATCGGTGTCCTGCAGCCGTCGCGACCTCTGAAATTCGGCCAGAATCTCTTTCCATATGGGTCCTGCAAATCCTCGAAATCCAGCACCGCTTCGCTCAATCCAAGTTCTTCACCCTGATAGAGACAGACCGATCCCCTGAGCGTCAGAATCAGCATTGTTGTCATCTTCAGATATGCTTCCCGGTCTGCAACGTGATCTGCCCAGCGCGAGGCATGCCGCATGACATCATGGTTCGAGAATGCCCAGCAGCTCCAACCCTGTGGCGCGGTTTCACCGAATTTTTCCTGAACGTCTCGTACCCGTTTCGGCGTGAGCGGTTCGGGAGACAGAAATTCAAACGCGTAGCACATGTGGATCTTGTCATTGCCGGACGTGTACTGCGCGACAATCTCCAATCCGCGTTGCGCATCCCCAACTTCACCGACCGCGGCGCAATCTGGATATTCATCCAGCAACGCCCGAAACCGCTTCAGAAAACCGATATTTTCCGG
>JBCCEP010000363.1:0-4115 GCA_039030215.1 Pseudomonadota bacterium | reverse complement strand
TTAATGAATGGCTATTGAGATCAGTATTAGACGGAAAACTCACAGGGTCTTTGCGTACCAATTCGTACATGTAATCATATGTTTCGGGAGCAATTCCGAGATCTCTGCAATAATTCTCGTATGCAGATACATCCCTAGCGATCAAGATATCAAACAGTCGGCTTGCTCTGTCCTTTCCTGTTGAGTTGACCTGCCTGCGATGTTTACCTCCGTGATCCGGATCAATTTTCCTTGGTTTCGGCGACACAGCAAATTTTTCATAAAACTGTGATTTCGTTCGTATCGGAAAATGAACAGAAGCCATGCCAGCCCTGGCGCCGTCAATTCCAATCGCCGGACGTATTCCCCGGTTTATCACGTGGTGCTGACCGGACTTGATGGAAGTTCTGTTGCTCAATTTCACAATGGCTTTGAATTTATGAGGTATTGCTGAATCGACCGAGTTGGCGGCCGCCAATTGTTTTATGTAGTCGGCAGAAAACTGATCTGGTTGCAAGTGCAGCCATGGGAGCAAGATGTAATCGAGGTTCTTGCTTTCCAGAGAAATTCTGGGTCCGGGTGCCACAAACAGGAAATCGTCGGCATCAAAGGCGAATATCCATTCAACCTCGAACAGTTTTTGGGCAAGAATTCCCAGCGCGTTCAGAATATCGGCTTTCTTTTTGAACGAGTTGGAATAGTTGACCAAAACAATCTTTACATCCTTGTGCCTGGAGCCAACTGCCTCGATCTCTTCAAGCGTATTATCTTTTGATCCGTCATCGTAAATGATGAAGGATTTGATCCCATGGCGAACAAGATGCTCGAGATTCAGGCCAATGATATCACCTTCGTCCTTGACCATGCTAACGGCAGCAATTTTTGACCAATTCAACCGCTCATTCGCTGGCAGGTAACCGTCGGGATTTTTCATCAGATTATCAATTTAGTTCAGATGTCGAATGTGTTTGAATATCCGGCATGCTTGAAGGGCGAGTAACAGTTACCAATTCCATGATGTTCTCAACACGTTCCACAAACTTTTTCGGGCTCAATTCTGTTTCTGCGGTGTTTTTCGCGCCAAGGCTTAATTTTTCGAGATGGTCACGATCATTGACAAGTCTATCCATTATCATTTGCAGGGTCGATAGATCGCCTACATCGTAAACATAGCCGTCTTTGCCGGAAGTGAGATATCCGGCACTACCGCATTCGCTTGAAATTATCGGTACACAGCCATACGGCATACCTTCTATCGGAGCGATGCCCAGGAGTTCGCCCCTGGCCGGCAACACACAAACGTCATGGCTGGCATATAATTCTGCCATTTGCGAGAATGGAACATCTTCAAGAATGTTGATGCTGCCTTTGTGAATTTTCGCCTGTTCGACCAGTTTCTCATAGTAATTTACATCTGAACCATGGATGGAAGTGCCAGAAGAACCTGCAAGTGTAATGGAAACCCTGCCTGCTTTGAGATGGTTTTCGAGCACTGAAATCAGTTTGTCATGCTGTTTGCGCGGTTGCTTGAGTTTGCCGACACATAAGACTCTCAGATCACCATCTCTTTGTCTTTCTTGCTCCACGTTATCAAGACGCTGAACAGGCCACGGTAGGTAAAATGCAGATCCGTCCAATGGTGCTGAATGATCAAGGCCCCTGACCGGTGTGACGCGAATTGGCGTCAAGCCCCTAACGCGCCATTTCAGATAGCTGTAGAAAGTGCGAATTCGTGTCAACGGTTTCAGGTCATAATGGACAACCATGTAGCGACCTTTCCTGGCATGCCGTGATACGTGATCTGAAAGAGGTTTGGATTTGCGAAGAAATATGAGATCTGGCCCAATCTGATCGAGAGCATCGGCAACGTCGGAGGGACTGTTTTTGTCTGTGAATATGAGTGGTTTGACATATCGATGGTCTTCCAGCCGGGCTTCCTTGTAGCAAAGGACCGATACTCGGTATCCTGCCTCGACCAGCGCCTTGGTCGCAAAGAACAGATTGGTATGAAATCTCGGAACGACGAATGTGATTTTCTTGTTGTTCAAGATCGTTCCTCCATCTTCGCTTTTGTGTATTTGTCGTCAGGCTTGATGCCGCTTGACACCTGGCCATCACGAAGAAAACAGAGTTCAACAAATAATTTCAGAACGTCAGTCCCGAACAGCGAACTGGAAATGGCGTTGTCAATATTGAACCTCAGACCAGGCGAATTCTCGTTCCGCTTCAGGCTTGCGATCCGTTGATCGGTACTTTTCGACCCGGTGAACTTTTCGATACGATGCAGTTCTGTATCGTCCTGCATCAACAAATCATAGTTCACCAGTAGCGCAGGGTAATTTTGTTTCTTGGTGACTTCGATAATCAAACGGTTGTAGGCGGACCAGGCTCTAAGTGCACTCACGCCAATACCCCATTTGCCCCGATTACGATCTATATAATGCCGGTGAACGGCGCGTGGATCGCGGAAAATTGCAATCACCTTGTGCCGAGGAAGTAATGGAGCCAGGAACTCATAGGTCAGGCAGGTGCGAGGATCTTTGAATCCCCAGTCACAATTCCTTCCGTCCAGTTCCCCGAACAAACGAATTGCTTCGGTCTTCAGGTTTTCTTCGACATTTTTGGCGTCAATAGCATTGCGCACCTTGCTGCTGTTTTGTTTTTGCCCGCCCAACAATCGCTTGTTCAGCGAATTCGTCGATTTGCGCTCGTATTGATTTCCCTGATCGTAATCAGGATCAATGGTCTCTTCGACCATTTCGATGCCGGAATGGTGCAAAATTCGGCTAAGCAAGGTTGTGCCGGATTTGTGCATTCCCAATATGATAAATGTGCGAGCCAAGCTAAATATTCAGTGCCGTTCGGTCAAAGGATGCGCCAGCAACTAGTTTGCCGCCGTCACGGCGAGTGTTTATCCAATGGAACGAGAGACGGCAATGGGGCACGCTGCAGCCCTGGGTATTTCGTACTTTCTGGTGCCTTTAATTTCTTGCTCCGCAAATTGACTGGCGAGGCTAATTGTTGAAAACATGATTGTTGATATTCAAGCCGTCGTTTCAGGACGTCGCAATTATTGTTGATAGTATCCAGGAGAATGCGCAATTGCCGCATCAGATTGACGCCGGTGTTAACGCCGCAAAAAGCTTCAGCATTGAGAGCTTATTATTTCGTGACGAAAATATTGGTAAATCACTGATTGAGGTCGGTTCTCGTGACGGTGAATTTTGTCTGCGATGCAAGGAATTTGGATTTGGCGAAGTTACGGGAGTGGATGCGGATCCGCAGAGAATTAGTACAGCCGTCCAAAGGTCAGATGCATCGAATGCCGGTGTAAATTTCAACTGCGCGGAATTTGAAGAAACCAATTTCGAAAACAATTCCTTCGACTTTGTCGTTTGCCGTGGCGTCCTTCATCATGTTTACGAGCCATTTTCTGCCTTGAAAAAGATGATGTCTGTCGCCCGCCAAGGCATATTAATCGAGTTTGATGATTTGCTGCGCAGCGGGTCGATTTTCGAACGCACGTTACTGCGTGTCTTGCGAGATCAGCCGATCGTCAAACTGGGTAAATCCCGAAAATTATCAAGTTATGCAAATCCCAATTTTCTATTTACGCCGGCGTCCTTTCAAGAATTATTCAACCGACGATCAGCAAGTTTCGACGTCATTGAAGTGTCCAGTTCACCTGTGGATGGAAGGCATGTCATTTATGCTGCCAAGAGGAGCATTGAAAACCTCCTGGTCGTTGCAGGACCAAGTTCGTCGGGTAAATCGACCATCATCAACCGATTGATGGAGCGCAAATTAAAACTGACGAACTTGCCGGAACTGACCGGTAAGGAAAGGGCGCTGGAGGCCGGCAAGCTACACAAAATGTCCATTGGAAATCTGACAGATGCCGTCTTTCATTATGACATAACCCGGACGGCAGGTAACAGCATGCGGACTGTCGAGCGTGATCCGACAGCCAGAATTCTGGATATTTGCAGCAAGGTGAACGTGATCACGCTTTTGCCCTCGCCGGAGAGACTTCAGCACCAGTTTGTAAATAATGACAGTGACGAGAATCCGCATAGTGCCAGGAAAAAGATGCTAGGCGAGCTATATTTCAACGATCACGTCCGCCTAAATTCAAT
>JBCCEP010000362.1:0-4124 GCA_039030215.1 Pseudomonadota bacterium | reverse complement strand
CTCAGGTTTTCATACTTATCCTTGTTCATAATGAACAAAAATGGCGTGGTGTACAGGCCACGATCTCCGGCGATATCTGTATGTGCCTTTGTCAATTCCTGCAGTTTGAAGGATGGCATGATTTCCCAAGGTACAACCATCCCGTCGATAACACCCTTTGAAAGAGACGACGCGACTGCAGGGACCGGCATACCGACTGGTGTTGCACCCATTTCACCAAGCATCTGGCTGATAACCCGGGTTGGCCCACGCATTTTCAAGCCATCAAGATCAGCGGCAGATTTTATCAGCTTGTCCTTTGTATGGATCTTTCCTGGCGCGTGGACATGCACTGCCAGAACCTTGTAATCCTTCAGATCGTCTGCCCCGACAGTTTCGACAAACTCCTGGGCGGCCTGGGAGGTCGCTTCAGCGGATGCCGCCATGAATGGTAAGTCAAATACTTCGAGATGCGGAAATCGGCCCGAGGTATATCCGGCAACTGTCCAGACGATGTCGACAACACCGTCACGTACCTGATCAACTAGCTGGGGCGGTTTGCCTCCCAACTGCATGGAAGGGTACATTTCGATCGTAATTTCACCATTTGATTCAGCGGCGATCTTGTCGGCCCAGGGCTTCACAAATTTATCATTGGAATTTGCGGGCATTGGTGGAAACGAGTGAAATTTCAGTGTCACCTGTTCCGCCTGGCTTGCAAATGCCATCGAAGCAAAGAGCACACCAGCTGCCATCGCCTGTATTATTTGTTTCTTCATTTTCTTCCTCCCACTGCAGGTCATTGACCTTTGATAGTATTCGTAATTATCATATAGTGATAATTTGGCAAGGATTCTTCCGTTTTGTCACCGTAAAAAATGTAGGGTTCGGAAATATGGCAATTTGTGCTCTGGGATATCTGGGTGTGCATTCGAACAAGTTGGATGATTGGTCGCTATTTGCGCAAAATCTCTTGGGTATGCAGCTCGTGGATCGCGGATCGGGAAACCTCAGCTTTCGTATGGATGATTGGAAACAGCGGTTTGTCGTCTCGGGCGAACAAGGCGACACACTTGCCTTCATGGGGTGGGAAGTTCAGGAAAAGGAAGACCTGGAAGTCTTGGCTGCCAAGCTGGATTCAGAAAATTATCCAGTACTGCACGGCAGTTCCGAACTGGCAGACAAGCGATTTGTTGAGGAGCTAATATATACTGACGACCCGGCGGGAAACCGTATCGAGCTGTTTTACAATCCCATGAAGGATCAATCGCGATTCATGCCTGGGCGGCCACATAGCGGATTTTGTACCGGTCCCTATGGACTTGGACATATCGTTCTGCATGTCAAAGAAGTAAAGGATCTAATCAAGTTCTACCGGGACGTGTTGGAATTTAGCGTCAGTGACTACGCATTGTCGCCAATTCCTCTCTATTTTTTTCATGTCAACGGTCGTCATCACAGCTTTGCTATGATTGGTTCCGGCCGGTCCGGGGTGCACCATTTCATGGTCGAATTCAATTCACTTGATGATGTTGGCCAGGGTTATGACATTGCCCAACAGACAGACGAAATGATTGCTCAGACACTCGGGCGGCATACGAATGATTGGATGACGTCATTTTATGCCAATACGCCTTCGGGTTTTTTTGTCGAGAATGGCTGGGGTGGCCGCATCATAGACACCGAAAATTGGAAACCTCATGAGACCAATACCGGTCCGAGCTACTGGGGGCATGACCGTCTGTATCTGGAAGAAGAGTTACAGCAAAAATACAAGCGGATGCGGCTCGAATTGGCGAAGGAAGGCAAACGCACACCGCCATTGGTAGATTGTCCCTGGCTCTATGATCAATTGAAATCATGAGACGAATTTCCGATGGGTGGTAATTCCAAAAATCGATTTGACGCAGTGATCGTCGGTCTGGGACCAACTGGTGCAATGATCGCTAACCTTCTCGGAATGGAAGGGTTGTCGGTATTGGCGCTGGACCGGGAAAAGAATGTCTATGACCTGCCGCGTGCGGTTCATTTTGATGACGAGATCAAACGCGCTTTCCAGACAATTGGCATATCTGCACAATTGGCTGAATCCGTCATTGTAAACAAGGGTATGCGGTTTCTTGATTATGACGGAAATCTGCTACTTGACTGGCCGCGGGAGCAGTCAATTACAAGCAATGGATGGCATGCAAGCTATCGATTTCATCAACCAGACCTAGAAAAAATAATGCGGGCGGCGTTACGGCAATACCCCAATGTCACCACCAAGCTGGGCTGCATTGTCAATCAAGTCAAAGAAGATCGAGACAGCGTCGTTGTCCATTATTCCACCACCACCGGGAATCAACAAAGCGAGGTGGTTACTGCAGACTATGTTATCGGTGCTGACGGTGCGCGTTCGATCGTTCGTGAAGCTATGGGTGCTGATATGAACATGCTGGGTTTTCAGCAGCGTTGGTTGGTTACCGATTTGATCCTAAAACGCCCAATGCCCGAGCTTGGTGACCACACGGTTCAGTACTGTGATGTTGTTCGACCCGCCACCTATTGCAGAAACCCCGGATTGCGCCGGCGTTGGGAATTTGCCTTGCATGATCATGAAACCGACGAGGAAATGACCAAGCCAGAAATGGTGTGGTCGTTATTGGATCGCTGGATCACACCGGAAGATGCCGAGCTGGAAAGAATTGCCGTCTACACTTTCAAATCCTGTGTTGCTGATCGCTGGAAAAAGGGTCGGATGTTCATCGCCGGAGACGCTGCCCATCTCACCCCTCCCTTTATGGGTCAGGGAATGTGCGCAGGTATACGTGATGCTGTTAATCTCTCCTGGAAAATTTCGCGGGTACAGCGAGACAATGCGCCGGAAGAATTGCTTGACTCCTATGAAAGCGAAAGGAAGCCAAATGTTTCGCGTTTCATTGAAACCGCCGTTGGATTGGGAGAGTTGATCAATCGAATCGGAACTGGCGAACAGTTCGAGAAAGACAAGAAAATGGAGAGTATTCAATCAAGCCTGGGTCCCGGCCTGGGTAGTGGATCCGATCCACTTAGAGGCAGGTTGTTTCCACAGTTCAAGCTTTCCAACGGTCTGATGTCGGACGATTTTGTTGGAACGAATGCGTTTATTGCCAGAAAGAATGGTGCTGATGATAGTGAAATTGGGCTTAGGGTACTGACCGGGAAGCGCGAACCAGCCCTTATGGCTGTACTGGATAAACTGCAAACCGATGAAGTAATAGTTCGTCCGGACCGATATATTTTGGCAAGTGCGCACAAAAAACTATCGGCGAATAAACGATTAAAAAATGAACTGGCCATGTTATTACGCCAATGAATTCACATGCTGGATAGTTTGACCAAAACGTATGGCTGGATTTGAAAGATATTATAAAATTCTGCGCCTATTCTCGGAAGAGAAAGGTTTGTGGACGGTTGCTGAGATCGCAAAATCGCTGAACAAGCCAACCAGCACGATCTACAGAAATGTTCGTGAACTTGTAGCGGCGGGGTTTCTAGAAAGCACAGTCGGCTCCCATTTTCGACTTGGTTCGGCAATTGTTGAGTTTGACAGGACAAACAGTAAAACCGATCCATTGATTCGTTCCGGACTGGATTATCTTGAAGGTTGCGCAGCGGCATCTCCGGTATCTTGTTCCATCGTCCTGGCGAGACTCTATGGCAATACTGTCATGTGCGTTGCGGATGCTCGAACCGAAAAGTTCAATCGCGTAACGAGTTATGAACGTGGTCGACCGATGCCAATTACGCGCGGCGCAACATCAAGAGCGATTTTGGCCCAGTTGAGAGGGCGGCGTTTGAACAGAGTCCTGCAAGCATCCGAGCTGAAAGGCGATACAGAACAAGGCCAATTCATTACCGAACTAAAAGAAATTCGCTCAAGTAGAATGTCAACGACGCGTGGCGAAGTGGACCCGGGCCTGATCGGTTGCGCTGTGCCCGTCACCAACAAGGATCTGGGTATCGAGGCGTCACTCAGCTGCATATTTGTAGACGACGACACGGTCTCCAAAGTGACGCCGAAAGTGTTTGCAAACTTATGGTCTTTCGCCAAGCTGATTGAAAATCAGATGCAATCGGTTGTGGACGAAATTGCAGCGACCACACATTAATAAATTTGCATT
>JBCCEP010000361.1:0-4131 GCA_039030215.1 Pseudomonadota bacterium | reverse complement strand
CCCAGAAGGTCTGCTGCATCCTTCTGTTTGAGGCCTAGTTTCTTACGCCAGGATCGGAAACCATTTGGGTTCATGACCTACTCACCTTACACCGTAAAATCAAAAATCCTGGTTCTTCCTTAGCAAATCACTACCTGGCTTGTCGCCCCATAAAAATGCACGACGTGCACTTTTTTCTTGACAAAAGTGCACATAGTGCGCATATAGGGCGCAATAAATGCGAACGACTCGCAAAATTGGATAATGGCAGAAAGGCGCGAAGCGCCGTTTTGTGCCGAATGAGAAAGGGTGATGGAAATGCTTACAGACATCTTTGTTGCCAGAAGCATGTTGGGCTACGACAAAATTAATCTGCACCAGCACGCAACGATAACTTGTAAATTTCGTAACAGGCTGCATCAGCTCAAGGCCAGTGTAGCTGCGTTGTTTCGTTGATGAGATAACAGACATCTGATTTCGAAAATCAGCTCAAATCAGGGGCGATGGTATTTGCCAAAATCAGATACCATCGCCCTTTCTTTTTTTGTCCTTACATGTCATTGAGCACTTACAGGGTCGGGGGTGTCTTCCGGACCGGCCCAGTGCCATTTGGCGCTTGAAACCCCAAAATTATCGAATTTTTTCTGCGAGAGGAGAACAATATGCGCGCAGGAGTTATCGGCTTGGGGGATATGGGATCAGGGCTTGCGAAAAACCTTATAAAAAACGGCTTTGAGACAATCGGACTTGATTTGTCTCCCGAACGCCAGGCAGCATTTGAAGCCCTCGGCGGCAAGCATGCTGCTAGCGTTGCAGAAGTGGGGCGTGGTTCCGATGCGGTCTACGTCATGGTCATGAACGGGGATCAGGCAAAGGCGATCATTCTTGGTGATGACGGGCTGATGGATTCCATGGCAGAAGGCAGCGCGATCATATTGAGCGCGACGATCAAGCCGAAAGAGGCCCGCGAAATCGGCGAGGCAATGGTGGATTCCGGAATTTACCTAATCGACAGCCCGGTTTCGGGAGGGTTTCCGGGCGCGCAGGGTGGCACGCTGACCATGATGGCAGCAGCACCTGATAGCGTGCTTGACGAGTTTAAGCCCGTGATGGAGGCGGTATCTGCAAACATTCACCGTGTCGGCACGCGGCCCGGTGATGGTCAGACTGTCAAAGCCTGCCTGCAATCGCTGATCGGCGCGCAGTTTTCAGCCACGTTTGAAGCAGCTGCACTCGCTGCAAAGGCGGGCGTGCCGGGCCAGGTGATCCTCGACGTGTTTTCCACTTCCTCTGCCGGTTGCGGCGTCGTAAATAACGCCCTGGAAAAGATCATTGATCGCCAGTTCGAAGGCACTGGCAGCCATATCAATACCATGCACAAGGATCTCACTATTTCCATGAACCTTGCCGAGGAACTTGGCGTGCCGCTGCACACGGCAGGATCTGCAATGCAGATCTTTCATGCAGGCCGAACCAAATATCCAGATGGCGATAACTGGATTTGCACGCGCGTCCTGGAAGAGATCGTTGGCGCGGAATTGCACCGCAAGGAAGCAAAGTCATGAGGCTTGGCGGCATGCGTAACGAGATCGTCCGTAGTCCAGGCGGCGCACTGGACAATGTGATCGTGGGGTAGCCCGATGAAAATTGTCCGGACAGACAGTGAGATCGCCTGTCCAATCATTGACGACGAGTTGCGTGCCATGGGTGCCGATCTTGTTCTAATGCCCGAGGACATAACGGAAGATCAACTTGCCCAGGAAGTGGTCGACGCAGATCTCTTGTTGATGTGTTACACGCCGATAACCCGTCGCGTGATTGAAAGAGCGCCCCGGTTGAAGGGGATCATCAAATACGGCGTCGGCATCGATGCGATCGATATGGAAGCCGCGATCGAGCACGGCATTCCCGTCGTCAACATACCCGAATATGCCGAGGAGACAGTAGCTGAAGGCGCGTTCTGCCTGATGATTGCCTTGGCCAAGCGCCTTGTCCCCATGCACAACGAGATGCAGACAAATGGATGGTTCTGGCCGGAAGCAGATTGGCGCGGTCTGGACATTGCCGGCAAAACGGTCGGGGTGCTGGGCGCTGGAAAGATCGGCCGTTCATTTGCCCGCATGGCAGGAGCAGGTTTTCGGGCACGTGTGATTGGCTACGATCCCCATGTTTCTACAAACGACATGGCTGCCGCGGGAATTGAGAAATTCACGGAATTGCACGAGTTTTTAAACCAATGCGATTTCGTATCCTTGCATTGTGTGCTGCATCCCGAAACGCGCGGCATCATTGGTAAGGCTGAGTTTGAAGCCATGAAACCAACCGCATTCCTCATCAATACTTCGCGCGGCGGTCTGGTTGATCAGGAAGCCCTTATGGACGCTCTTCATAACAACGAGATCGCGGGCGCAGGCCTTGATGTATTTGTTGACGAACCGCTGACCCAAGATGGGCATCAGCTCAGCGCACTCTATGATATGGAAAATGTGCTGATACTGCCCCATGTCACCTTTTTGACCCATGAATCGATGGAACGGCTCGAAAGGGAAACCCTTGAACGCTGCCGCGAGATTTTGGAAGGACGACAAACGCTTGTGAAATCGGGTGACCCCAGGCTGCGCGCTCAGTCGCGAGGGGTTCGTTTCCAGGATTGAAATGGCGCAAATGCCGCCTTGATGGTGTTTCAGTAAAATGGGAATTGAAATCGCGCAGCTCGGTTATCCGAACTGTGAACATGAAATGCATGGCCAGGGTGTTGTGAGGAAGGTTTGTGGTAGTAACGATTATGGATGGGGGGATGGGCCAGGAACTGGTGCACCGAAGCGGCGCGACGCCTACCGGGCTCTGGTCGACAAAGATCATGATGGATCAGCCGGAACTGGTGCGGTCAGTTCATGACGATTATTTCGCGGCCGGTGCCAAAGTGGCCACCGTCAACAGCTATGCAATCCAGCGCGACAGATTTGGCCCGGCGGGTATCGAGGATCGCTACGAAGAACTGCATCAATTGGCTTGCGAAATCGCCTGCAGGTCCCGCGATGCGCACGGTTCGGGTATCGTTGCCGGTTCCCTTGGACCGCTCGGTTGGTCATACAGCCATGACGGAGCACCTCCAGCAGAGCGTGCGGCTGAGCTATATTCGGAAATCTGCCGGATCCAGGCCGACTATGTGGATGTGTTCCTGCTCGAAACCATCGCTTCGCTCGAGCAGGCAGAAGGTGCGCTTGCTGGAACACTTGGCCACGGAAAGCCGGTTTGGCTTGCTGTTTCGGTCGACGACAGTGACGGCACAAAACTCCGATCGGGTGAGAAATTGAGCGATCTGCGCACACTCGCGGAGAAAACCCCGCCCCAGGCGCTTATGCTGAATTGTTCAATACCGGAGGCAGTCACGCAAGGCCTTGAAATCATTCGCGGGAACAATCTGCCGCTTGGCGCCTATGCCAATGGCTTCAGCGGCATCAGTGAGGCGTTTTTGAAGAAAGGCAGCACCGTTTCCAGCCTTTCTGCAAGAACTGACATGCCGCCGGAAATCTATGCTGATCACGCCGAAGATTGGGCTGGTCTGGGAGCCGAATTTATTGGCGGTTGTTGCGAGGTCGGTCCGGCGCATATCGCGGAAATGGTGCGCCGGTTTAAATCGACTGGCTGATCGTGCTTTCCAGCTTGGTGACAAGCTCGTCGATCTGCGCATCCTCGATAATATAAGGTGGTGCCAGCAACATGTGGTCGCCCCGTTTTCCATCAACAGTTCCGCCGCCCGGATAACAAACCAACCCTTGCGAAAACGCATTGGCCTTCATGTTCCTGTGCAGCCCAAGTGCCGGGTCGAAAGTCGATTTCGTTGCCCGGTCCTCGACAAATTCCAGGCCCAGGAACAGCCCTCGACCACGAATGTCCCCTACATGCGGGTGTTGGGAAAATGCTTCTTCCAGCCTTTGTCTCAACTTGGAACCCTGTAACTGGACCCGATCAACCAGTCCCCGATTCAAAATTGCATTGACCACTGCCACACCGGCGGCACAAGCGGTGGGATGGGCCATATAGGTGTGACCATGCTGAAATAGGCCGCTGCCCCTTTCAATCGTCTCATAGATTGTCTTTGAACAAAGCATGGCACCAATCGGCTGGTAACCGGCGCCAAGCCCCTTG
>JBCCEP010000360.1:0-4132 GCA_039030215.1 Pseudomonadota bacterium | reverse complement strand
CGCGACCCAGCAAGTCTCGCTGCTCGATGTGGCATGGCAGATCGGCAAAGTGACCTTTCTGCCGGTGATTATAGGACTTTCGCTCCGATATTTTTTTCCAAAATTGGTGGAGTCGATCGCAAAATACATCAATATGCTGGCCAACATCCTCTTTCTGTTGTTGGTCATCGCAATTGTTGCGGTCCTGATTCTTTCTGCTGATTTGCGTGCCCAGCTGCTCGTGGGTTGGCCAGCTTTCTTTGCCGTGATCATGGCCGGTGTGGCTGCTGTCGCGATCGGCCATCTGCTTGGAGGACCGCGTTCGGATCAGCGCGCCGGACTGGCCGTTGCCTGTCTCGCCCGCAATATCGGTCTGGCAATCTTCATTGCCAGCCTTGCCGGTATTGCAGAAGCGCTGTTTCCGACTTTCCTGATCTACATCCTGCTTGGGACCACGATCCAGATCTTGTATTCAATCTGGATCAAACGGCACAATGCCAGTAGCGATAGTTGATCGGACTACCGGCGTTGGGAAGCCGTCTTGTTGGTGAACTAGGCAGCTTCTATAGGCTCACGCGTTTTGTAGTGGACAAAGAACAGGACCAGCGTCGCAATGACTGCTCCGATCCAAACAATCTCGGTCGAAGCCATCAATAAAACAGCAAGAACTACTCTTGCGATAGTTTCCCAGCCTGGTAGCGCGTGGCGGTCAAAGTTTGCCAGGGCAGACGACAGGAGATATAGCGCCAAAACAAGCCGTCCCAGCAGAATTGAAAGTTCGCCAATGGGTATTAGCCCGTCATAGCCTGGCAGATAGACATCGCCACCAGTCGCCTGCGGATCGAGGATTGCTTCCTCAATCAGTAGCAGTTCGGGGTAAAACGCAAAGACAAATGGAACGACGAATATCACGATACCGGATTTGACTGCCGAAAAGCCGGTCGCCATTGGTTCTGCCTTGGTGATCGTCGCAGCGGCGAAAGCTGCAAGGGCTACCGGCGGCGTGATTGCGCTGGCGACGGCAAAATAGAAGATGAACATGTGTGCCGTGAATAGCGACAGGCCCAATCCTGCAAGCACAGGACCCATCAGGAGTGCGGCGTTGATATAGGCCGGAACCGCAGGCATGCCCATTCCCAGAAGCACGGCCAGCAACATGGTCATCAACAAGGCGACGAATTGAAACAGGACTGATCCGCTGCCGCCAAGATCAAGGCTGTTAAGCCATTCCAGCACGTCCAGGGCGAGGAAGACCGGGAGGCCGGTAAAGGACAGGCAGAAGTCGATGATCGAAACGGCCAGGAACATAAGATAGAGCGTCGAGATCAGAATGCCGGCCTGTGACATGGCGTCGATGATCTTCATTGGTCGGGCACGTACTTCCGGGTCCACGAACAACAAACCAAGAAGCAGCATCACCGCCCACCATCCGGCGGCTCCTGCGGATCCGGCAGAATTCTGGATGGCCTGTTGTATCCAACTAAGGCTGATTACCTTGCAGCCTGCATCCGTGAACTCGCGTTCGGCTCCAAGAATGCCACCGAGCAAACCGCAACCGACGGCATCCTTCGGGGTTAGGAGCAAGAACAGGATCAGCAGGATCGGACCAAAAATCATGATCAGATTGAGGATATCCTGGCGGTCCAGAATCATGTCTTCCGTAATCTCGCCGATTGCAGTGATGTTCTGCTTTCGTGACTGGAAGACAGCAGAAAGAAACAGACAGAAGAAGTAGGCGATGGCGGGAATGAGCGCCGCAATGATTACGTCTGAATAGGGCACTGCGGTCAGGGAAGCCAGTACGAATGCGGCCACGCCCATCACCGGCGGCATGATCGAGCCGCCCGACGAGGCGGCGGCCTCGACACCGCCTGCAAAGACCTTGGTAAATCCGCGCTTCAACATCATCGGAATTGTCAGGACACCGGTCGACAGCACGTTGACGATCGGGCCGCCTGAAATCGTTCCGAACATCGCTGAAGAGACAATGGCCGCATGGGCTGGTCCGCCGCGCAGATGCCGGGTCCAGCGGAAGGCAAGTTTTATCAGAGACTTTCCGCCGGCAGAACTGCCAAAGAGGGAACCCAGGACAAGATAGGGAAAGATCGTGTTCAGGACGATATCCATGAACCGGCCGAGCAGCCCGGACGAATTGTTCACCAGGACATCGTGGACCCGTGGTCGCCCATCCGCTAGCAATCGTGGTTCACCGGCAAGCTTGGTAACAAAGTACTTGTTGATGTCTTCCACACCGTAAACGTACCAGACGAGCACCGTAACGATGGTGTAGATGGAGATCAGGATTGCGACCAGAACCAAAGGCAGGCCCCAGACCTTGATGTTGTAGGACAGGAAAACCACGATTGCGAGGCCGACAATCAGTACCAGCCAGCCGCCAGTGGTGTTCACGCATTGGGGGTCTTCCACCGTCGTCGGTGCCGGCAGGCCCAGACTTTCGTTGAAAGCCGCAGCTGCGGCGAGGCTTTCCTCGATTAGCCGGGCACGATCTCCGGTCATTCGGTCGACCAGGCAGATGGCTTCGATCTCGACCAGATAGGTCATGGAAATCGTGATCGCCATGATCACCAGAGAAATATCAAGAAACAGTCCCAAGCGGCGCTTTATCGGCGTCTTGTCTCTCCAATCCCGCCACATGGAATGCTTCAGGGCGACGATCAGCATCATCAATGAAAAGAAAACCGGATAGAACCATTCGAACGAAAATTTGCGGAGCTTGGCTCCGTTCCATCCGGTAATGGATGCCACCAAATTATCATATCCGGGGATGCCCGGAGTCGAATTGAGCAGCCCAAATATCACCATGCCTACTGAAAGCCAGTAGAGAATTCTTAGCGAAATGCTTGGCTGTTCGGTGTTGTTGCCCGACTCGCCGGTCATGATTGCCCCCTTGGCACGTGTCCAGCCGGGCAAACGTTATGCCCGGCTGAGTTTAGCAAGGTTATTTCGCGCAATCAGGAATCGTGTAACCGGCTTCTTCCCAGGCCGCGGCTGCACCTGGGTGGTATTTCAGCGGGTTGTTGCCGCACATATCCGTCAATGCGATATCCGTCTCACCATGCCAGGTGCCGGGCATGAAGGGTGCCTTGGTGTGATAGATCGACTCGATGTTTTCGATGAATGCGGCCGTAAGTGCCTTGGCCAAATCGAAATCCATGTCGACATTCACGATGTCTGCGCCAACTGTGCCGGGCCCGCGGAATGTATCATCCTCGGATACAACGGTTACACCTTCTCCGTAGCCCATGTCCGAGATCGGCATCGTAACGGGAACCGTTCCGGGCAGGTTTCCGATTTTCTGGAATGCGTCGCCTTCATAGACGTCCTTTGAAACCGAGAAGATTGTCATGTCCCCGGAAGCAAGAGCTGCTGTCACGCGCGGATCAGGAAAGGACATCGGCAATACCATCGCATCAGCCGAACCATCCTGAATTGTCTTAACAGCCTGTCCCCAGTTGACCTGTATGCCTTCATACCCGGTGCCTTCCTCCAGGCCGGTATTCACCTTGATCAGCAGCCGAGCATTGGTAAGTGCCGCGCCGCGCGGCGGGCCGTTATAGATTGTCTTTCCTTCGATACCGTCCCAGCCGCTTATATTTGAGCTGTCATAGGCGAACAGCCCCTGGACGGAAACGCGATAGGTATAAAGGACTGCAAGGTTCGCTGCCAATTTGGCACCTTCTTCAGCGCCAAGACCTGCATATGGCCCTAGACCCTTCGATAGCAGGAAGGGAAGTATGAACGGCGCGGCAGCTATATCGGTTTTGCCTTCTGCCACATTTTGAACCGAGTTTGTCAGTGTTTGACCCGACGAGACCTGAATGTCTGCAACGCCTGCCTTTTTGGCCGACTCCGATAGCGCAATAATGGAAATGCCCGGAGTCGTGTTCGGTGCCGCAGTTTCTGCGGTGAGAATGCTCTGAGCATGGGCGCCGGTCGCCATCAGCATGGCGGCGGCAATTCCCGCAAAGTACTTGATTGACATTTTTTCCTCCCTGGATGTTATTTTTCTAATAGACAAGGTTGCGCAGCCGCGATTGAATCGCAAGTGCCCATCATGTTTATTGATACCGCTCGCCCTTGAATCTGATTATGACGCCGGAATGGAAGTAAATTCAATGCCGAAACTGAAGCT
>JBCCEP010000359.1:0-4147 GCA_039030215.1 Pseudomonadota bacterium | reverse complement strand
GCTTGAACATTGTCTAAGTTGTTTGATGTCGCGCAATTTCAAAATTCTGAAGACCGGTAAGCTGACTGCTGAAAATGAGATTTCAGTAGGCAGTTATGCGAATTTTTCAACAAAGCTGCAACACTCTGATTCTAGCATCGTTAGTCGTTCTGTTTTGCATTATTGCAAACTTCTCCGCTGCCGTTGCAGACCCCCTTTTGCCCAAGTTCCTAGACGAGGTTGATGCTTCAACCCTGGTTCCCGGTTCGGACATATTTGGCGAATTGCGAAACGATATTGCCGTTGCTCCTGCCCTGAAGGACGGGGAGCCGATTGGCTACGTCTTTCTGACGTCTGATTTCGTGACAACCACCGGTTATTCGGGAAAACCGATTCACGTCATTGTAGGTGTTGACCAGAACGCCAAGGTGACCGGGGTCAAACTCGTTAAACACTCCGAGCCGATCGTCCTGATCGGTATCCCGGATAGCAAGATCCAGGCGGTAACCGAAAATTATGCCGGGCTGGACCTGATCAGGGAAGCCGGGTCCGGCGGATCAGCCCATGAACTCGAAATCGTGTCAGGGGCCACCGTGACAATCATGGTGATTGACGATTCGATCATTCGCGCAGGATTGAAGGTTGCCCGGCAATTGGGTCTGGGCGGATTAACACCGGAACTGAAAGTTTCAGGTCCAAAGAAGGAGTTGATACGGCCTTCAGGGGACGAAATATCGGTTTCTGACTGGCAAACCCTGGAAGGTGACGGTTCGGTTCGCTCCCTGCGCCTCGATGTCGGCCAGGTCAATCAGGCATTCGAAGAAAGCGGAGATCAACGCGCAGCCAAACGGCCGGAAAAGGGTGATCCCGAAACTGTCTTCATCGATCTCCATCTCGGGCTGATCAGTGCCCCGGAGATTGGACGCAATCTGCTTGGAGATGAGGAATACGGAAATCTTCTCGAATGGCTGGAAGCCGATCAGGAAGCGATCCTGGTTCTTGGCCGCGGAAAATATTCCTTCAAGGGATCGGGTTATGTCCGAGGAGGCATTTTTGACCGCATCCAGCTGATACAGGGTGATAATTCCGCAAGGTTTTTTGACAAGCAGCATCGCCGCCTGGGACGTCTTTCGCCGGATGACGCGCCCTCTTTCACCGAATTGGATATCTTTAAGATACCGGCAGAAATGGAATTTGATCCGGCGCAACCCTTCCGCCTGCAATTGCTTGTTCAGCGGGCGGTCGGCCCGGTCGACAAGGCATTCATTACCTTTGATCTGGGTTATCGAATTCCCGACAGGTATGTCAGGACGGTCAGTGCCGAGCAAACACCGGGTACTGGCGAACCGCAGCTGACTGGTGCCTTTGCCGCCTCGGACGCTACCCAGCTTAGCCATCTCTGGAAGAGAATTTGGCAGCAGAAGAGTATCGAAGTCGGCTTCCTGCTCGCAGCGATCGGCGTGTTGACCGCGGTGTTTTTCTTCCAGATGCAGGTTACGCGCAACGAACGGTTCACCGACTGGTTCCGCATTGGCTTTTTGATCTTCACCTTGTTCTTCCTTGGCTGGTATGCCAATGCCCAGCTTTCGGTCGTGAACATTCTGGCTTTCTTCTCGGCTCTCACCGCAGATTTCTCGTGGTCCGCCTTCCTGATGGATCCGTTGATCTTCATACTCTGGTTCTCTGTGGCCGCCTCCCTCCTTTTCTGGGGCCGCGGCGTATTCTGCGGTTGGCTTTGCCCATTTGGCGCCCTGCAGGAACTGACAAACAAGATCGCACGTTATTTCAACGTCCGGCAGATTACCGTGCCGTGGGGCGTTCACGAGCGGCTGTGGCCAATCAAATACATGATCTTCCTTGGGCTGTTCGGGCTATCTCTATACTCACTGGAACTTGCAGAACGGTATGCAGAAATAGAACCGTTCAAGACGGCAATCATTTTGAAGTTCCAACGTTCCTGGCCCTACGTCCTGTTCGCCGTCGCATTGCTTGTGGTCGGACTGTTTATCGAACGCTTCTATTGCCGATATCTGTGCCCGCTGGGTGCCGCGCTCGCTATCCCCGGTCGGATGCGAATGTTCGAATGGCTGAAACGCTACAAGGAATGCGGCGATCCCTGCATGCGATGCGCCAAGGAATGCATGGTGCAGGCCATACATCCGGAAGGGTCAATAAATCCCAACGAGTGTCACCAGTGTCTGCATTGCCAGGTCCTCTACCAGCACAACACGAAATGCCCGGTCTGCGTGATTACAGCCGAGAAGCGCGCGAAATTTCGCGGGAAGAACCGGCTCGCCGGAAAGAACATTGATGAGCTGGTCAATGCCAGCCCGTCCAAATGAAAACCGTCTCGAACTCTATGAAAGGAGAACAGGTTATGACAAAGAGCGAAAAGGAAACAAAGGGCTTCACACGTCGCGGGGTAATGGCGGCAGGAGCCGCCGGAGCCCTGGTTGCCGGTACAGGAGTCGGCGCTGGCCTGTTGTCGGGAGGTGTCGGCAAGGCGCGAGCTGCAGACGGATCTGAAGTTAACCTGGCACCTGGCGAACTCGATCCCTACTACGGATTCTGGTCATCGGGTCAGACAGGCGAAGTTCGTGTTCTGGGCTTTCCGTCGATGCGCGAAATCATGCGGATACCGGTCTTTAACCGTTGCTCCGCAACTGGGTGGGGTCAAACCAATGAAAGCCTGAAAATCCTGACGGAAGGACTGACGGATGAGACCAAGGAGTTTCTGGCAGCCAGAAACATGAAAACCTATGACAATGGCGATCTTCACCACCCGCATATGTCGTTTACCGACGGCACCTATGACGGCCGCTACATCTTCGCCAACGACAAGGCAAATACGCGTGTTGCCCGCATTCGCTGCGATGTAATGAAATGTGACAAGGTCATCGAAATTCCCAATGCTCACGACATCCACGGCATGCGCCCGCAGAAATTTCCTCGTACCGGTTATGTATTTGCAAATGGGGAACACGAGGCGCCCCTGGTCAATGATGGCCAGATACTCGATGATCCGTCAAAATATGTGAATATCTTCACAGCGATTGACGGCGACGAAATGAAGGTCGCCTGGCAGGTCAAGGTTTCGGGCAATCTCGACAATACCGACTGTGATTATCAGGGCAAATATGCCTTCTCGACCAGCTACAACTCCGAAATGGGCATGAACCTGGCCGAAATGACCGAAAGCGAACTCGACCATGTCGTCGTGTTCAATCTCAAGGCAATCGAGGAAGGCGTTGCAGCCGGCGATGTCGAAATGCTGAACGGCGTTCCGGTCATTGACGGCCTGAAGGGATCAAACAAGAAATATACCCGCTATATCCCGATCCCCAATAGCCCGCATGGCGTCAATACGGCACCCGATAAGAAACATGTCGTTATCAATGGTAAGCTCTCTCCGACTGTTTCGATTATCGACGTCGAGAAGGTCGATGCATTGTTTGAAAGCGACGCCGATCCGCGTTCTTGCATCGTTGGCGAGCCAGAGCTTGGCCTTGGACCGCTTCATACAGCCTTCGACGGCAACGGCAATTGTTTCACCACGCTGTTCCTGGATAGCCAGGTAGTCAAATGGAACATGGACAAGGCGATCAAGGCCTTTGCGGGAGAGGATGTGGACCCGATCATCTCGAAGGTCGATGTCCATTATCAGCCGGGCCACAACTCGACTTCCATGGGTGAAACCGCCGAGGCCGATGGTCAATGGCTGATCTCGATGAACAAGTTCTCGAAGGACAGGTTCCTCAATACCGGCCCGCTGAAACCAGAAAACGAACAGGTCATCGATATCTCTACTGACGAAATGAAGGTTGTTCATGACGGACCGACATTTGCCGAACCGCATGACAGCATCATCGTTCGCGCTGATATCGTGAACCCGGTCAATGTCTATGATCGTGCCGATCCGATTTTTGCCGACGCTGTCAAGCAGGCGCAAGCTGATGGTGTGGATCTGGAATCTGACGACACCGTCATTCGTGACGGCAACAAGGTCCGGGTCTACATGACATCGCAAGCGCCGGTTTTCGGAATGGAGACATTCACGGTCAAACAGGGCGACGAAGTCACGGTCTACGTTACCAACCTTGATGATATCGACGACGTCACCCACGGCTTCTGCCTCTCCAATTACGGCATCGCCATGGAAGTCGGACCG
>JBCCEP010000358.1:0-4151 GCA_039030215.1 Pseudomonadota bacterium | reverse complement strand
TTGCCCAGATTGCGGATCAGATGCATGACATTGCGCCGTACAAGCGGTTCGCCGCCGGTTAACCGCAGTTTTCTCACGCCTTTACTGATAAAGATCGAGCAAAGGCGTTCCAGTTCCTCCAATGTGAGCAGATCGCGTTTCGGAAGAAATGTCATGTCTTCCGCCATGCAATAGACGCATCTGAAATCGCAGCGATCGGTCAGTGACACCCGCAAGTACGTAATTGCGCGGGCAAACGGGTCGATCATCGAACCGTTGGCCGGCGATACGGCAGGCGCTTTTTCTTCTGAGCCGACAATGGGAAATTGTGTGTTCATACGACAAAACTAGAAAGGGTAGCGGGCCGGGTCAATGATATTGATCGAAATAAGTCGGTCTGGGCTGTAACAGAACCGCGATTAGCCAAGATTCAGCTCCTTGAAAAAGTCATTACCCTTGTCGTCGATTACAATAAATGCAGGAAAATCAACGACTTCGATTTTCCAAATCGCTTCCATGCCCAGTTCGGGATATTCCAGCACCTCGACGCTCTTGATGCAATCCTTGGCCAAACGAGCTGCCGGTCCACCGATGGAACCCAGATAAAATCCGCCATGACGTTCACAGGCATCGCGAACCTGCCGTGACCGGTTACCCTTGGCCAGCATGATCTTGGAACCGCCAAATGACTGGAACTGATCGACATAGGAATCCATGCGGCCTGCAGTTGTCGGGCCGAAGGATCCTGATGGATGGCCGTCGGGCGTTTTTGCCGGTCCGGCATAATAGACCGGGTGGTCCTGGAAATATTGCGGCATTGGTTCGCCGTTTTCCAACCTTTCACGGATTTTCGAATGGGCAAGATCCCTTGCTACAACGATTGTGCCGGTAAGAGAAAGCCTTGTTTTTACAGGATATTGGGAGAGAGTCTTGAGAATTTGAGTCATTGGCTGCTGTAAATCAATCTCGACAACGCCGGCATTCAGCGATTCATCGGTTATTTCGGGCAGATATTTGGACGGATCGGCTTCGAGCTGCTCCAGAAAAACGCCGTCGCGGGTGATTTTGCCCAATGCCTGGCGGTCAGCCGAACAGGAAACGCCTAGGCCGATCGGAAGCGAGGCGCCATGGCGCGGCAGACGAATTATCCGGACGTCATGACAAAAGTACTTGCCGCCAAATTGGGCTCCGACGCCCATTTGCTGGGTAAGCTTGTGTACTTCTGCTTCCATTTCGATATCCCGAAAAGCAGATCCATCGGGTGATCCGGATATAGGTAATCCGTCCAGATATCGCGTCGAAGCAAGTTTTACGGTCTTAAGGTTCATTTCAGCAGATGTTCCGCCAATAACGATCGCAAGATGGTAGGGCGGGCAGGCGGCAGTGCCGAGTGTCAGGATTTTCTCGTGGAGAAATTCCAGCATACGCTCCTTGGTCAGCAGGGAAGGCGTACCCTGAAAAAGAAAGGATTTGTTTGCCGATCCGCCGCCCTTGGCAATAAACAGGAACTTATAGGCGTCCTCGCCCTCACTATAGATATCAATCTGGGCGGGCAGGTTGTCGCGGGTATTGGCTTCCTCAAACATGGAAAGCGGTGCCAATTGCGAATATCTTAGATTGTTCTTGTTATAGGCATCCAAAACACCCTGACTAATGGCGGCTTCATCGTCGCCTTCCGTCCAGACGTTCTTGCCTTTCTTGCCCATGATTATCGCGGTGCCGGTATCCTGGCACATTGGCAGTACACCGCCGGCGGCAATATTGGCATTTTTTAACAGGTCATAGGCAACAAAGCGGTCATTATCTGTTGCTTCAGGATCATCCAGGATGGACGCCAGTTGGCTAAGGTGACCGGGGCGCAGCAAGTGGTTGATATCGACAAAAGCCTGCTCCGACAGCATTCTGATGGCCTCATTGTCGACGACAAGCATCTCCTTGCCCCGGAATTTATCAAGACTAACAAATCCGTCGGAAAGCTTGCGATAAGGCGCCTCGTCAGGCGAGGTGGGAAACATTTCGAACTTGCCCATTTGTGTCTGACCCTTTGGTGATTTCAGACCTGTGTATCTATTATTGTTCTAATTGTAATCGGGAAAACGGCAATGCGATTTTCAGAAAAAAATGGTCGCTGACACGAAATCAAATATTTTAGAATTACATTTCAGTCATTGTTAAGAATAAAACAACGAATGGGGCCCTGTTTACCAATTGGCATTCGTAATTTGTTAGCCTACCCAGGTTGTTAGCTGGTGATTTGTTATCCAACTGGGGGAAAACAAAGTGGCGCGCCAAAAAGCGTTGTTTAGAGGGCTGAAATTTCGATTTGTAATGCTTGTATGTGGAATTTTCCTTTCCATTACCGGCGTGCAAGTCTTTGCCGACACCACCGGCAAGATTCGCGAAATCAGGAATGCCCACATTGCTGAAGCCGCAAATGCAGCTTCCGATGTTGCGCGCAACCACCAGGAACCGTTAGCGGGCACTGTTCTACTGCCTGAGTCGGAAAATCCGCAATTGGTCGAGACAATGTTGCCGATCCTGGGAACGAAATTGACTTCCAACCTGCCTTTGATGATCGTGGTCATTCTTGTCGGTCTTGGTCTGCTCTCACGATTTACACGCCCTCTTTCGCAACTTGTCGACCAGCTCAATTCGATAGCTGCCGGCAAGCAAGATAATTCGGTGGAAATTGAAGGTCCGGCGGAGGTGCGGGCGCTTGGCAGTAGCATCAACGCGATGATGCGCACCGCCAAGAGCAATATTGATGAAATTCACGAGCTTGCCTATGTCGATCCGACCACGCGGCTACCGAACCGGGAATATTTTCGAAACGAATTGACGCGGGCCATGTGCAGGGCAACAAGGGTGAAGGTTTCCGGTGCACTTCTGTTTGTCGATCTGGATGGATTCAAGAAGGTGAACGATACGCTCGGTCACGATTTTGGTGACAAATTGCTGGCGGCGTTTGCGGATCGAATTTCCAAGATTGTCCGAGTGGAGGACACAGTCGCATATCAGGATCACAAGGATTCCGATCAGAAAGTGGCCGATGATGAGGGTCGCGAAAAACAGGTTCTAGCCCGGCTGGGGGGCGACGAATTTACAATTCTGCTCGGAGAAATCAGAGAAGAAACTGATGCGGCGCAGGTCGCGCGAAGGATCATAAATTCCACCGCGCGGCCATTCGTTATTGACGACAAGGAGATCCGCGTCGGTGTTTCTGTTGGAATTGCGACATTCCCGCGGGATGGCGAAACCTATAACGAAGTCCTCAAGAGTGCTGACATGGCAATGTATCTGGCAAAGGAAGAGGGCAAGAATACCTTCCGGTTTTATTCGGAGGAACTGAATGAGAAAGCGTCGTTACGCCTGGAAATCGAAGGTGATCTCCGGGAGGCGGTAGCCCGGGATCAGCTTGAACTGTACCTTCAACCCAAGGTCAATTGCGATGACGGCAGGCCGGTTTCCTTTGAAGCACTCATACGCTGGCATCATCCGGAAAAGGGAATTGTCCAACCAGGTGAATTTATCAAAATTGCCGAGGAAACAGGCTTGATCATGCCGATGGGCGATTGGGTCCTTCGACAGGCATGCACCTACATAAAAAAACTGGAGGATATGGGTCTTGATTTTCCGATTGCCGTCAACATTTCGACCCAGCAGTTCGAACAAGAGGATTTCGCGGACAGGGCGTTGAAGATTGTCCGCGATCAAGGTGTTCAGGCAAAGCATCTGGAAATTGAGATTACCGAGAGCATGGCCATGAACAATCCGGCGCGCGCCCTGGAGCATTTTCGAAAATTGAAGCGCGCGCGCATCAGAATTGCGGTCGATGATTTTGGAACCGGATATTCGAATCTTTCGCAGCTCAGCCGCTTGCCCTTTGACGTGTTCAAGATCGACCGGTCCTTCGTGGAAGGTATCAGTGATGAGTTCGACACCCACGGCAAGGCGATTGTTCGCACCATCCTGGCCATGGCAAAGAGCCTCGACTATGAAACGGTGGCTGAGGGTGTTGAGAATGAGGATCAGCAACAATTCCTGGCTGATCTAGGCTGTGATTTTGCGCAGGGATTTCTGTTTGCCAAGCCAATGCCTGCGGAACAGGCTTTTGACTGGCTGAAGAACCAGAATATTCAAAATCGTTCGGAAACTAACCTCATCAACAGTTC
>JBCCEP010000357.1:0-4161 GCA_039030215.1 Pseudomonadota bacterium | reverse complement strand
AGCGCTCCGGCCGTCGGGGTTCGCAACCGTCCAATAGTTGAACTTACGGCGGTTCTACGCCAGGACTACAACAGGCGTTCCCTTATGCGCCCGATCATAAAGATCTATGATGTCCTGGTTCATGAACCGGATGCAGCCAGAGGACATGGCGTCACCAATCGTCCACCATTCAGGCGTTCCGTGCAGGCGATAAAGCGTATCCTTGCCATTGCTGACGAGATAGAGCGCCCTGGCACCAAGCGGGTTATCAAGCCCGGCGGGCATCCCGCCTGTATGGGCCGCCAATTCCGGCTGGCGGGCGACCATTTCCGCTGGCGGGGTCCAAACTGGCCATTTGGCCTTCCGTCCGACAACCGCGCCTCCGTGCCATTCAAAGCCTTCCTTGCCAATTCCGACGCCATATCGGACTGCTTCGTCAACGGATGTTACATAATAGGCATATCGCTTGGCCGTATCGACAACAATGGTTCCGGCGGGAAATCCGGTTGGATTGCGAACGCGTTGACGCAGATGGCGTTTGTCCAGTTTTTGGTGCGGAACCTCCGGGATTGCAAATTCACCGTCCTGAACCGCTGCATACATGATGTCGGGGCTTCTAATGTTCGGATCGACACTGATCGGCGGCCTTCGAATTGAGGCTCCGACGCCACCGGTTGTGGTCATGTCAATTCCGGAGAAAGAGCTCTCTACCGAGTTACAACCGCTGAGGGTAAATAAGGTTCCACCTGCAGTAATTTTACAGAACAATCTACGAGATACGCGTGACGACATACTACCAATCCTGAAGTGAACTGGTCGTCAGCTTACCTAAACATGGTTATTCAAATGCTAATGCTTGGGAACTGGCGTAAAATCTGTGCTGGTGATGCTTCATTCCGACGGTTTGCCGATAAAGTTCTTTATGATGCTCATAAAGCGCGGCTCATCCAGTTTCAGCGTGTGCCCTCCCTGGTCGAACACGACAACCTTGTTGCTTTCGCTGTTGGAATACTCATCAAAGGCCAGTTGAAAATCCAATATCTTGTCGTCGCGTGTCAGGATCACCAATCTGCGCGTTCCATCACTCGTTGGAACTTCAAGATCACGATAGTTTTCGATGTCCTCTGCGGTTACAACCATGTCTTCTTTTCGTTTTTCGACGTAGTGACGGCCGATGAACTGTTGTAGCTGGCTCACCGGATCAACGACCGGATTGATGATCAGGAGCTTCTCAATGCCGAATTTTCCGGTGAAGTAATTTGCCCAGAAACCACCCAATGATGTTCCTGCGGCTATGACATTTTTCCCCTCCAACACTTTGCTCCAGGCTTGCTCGAAGGCGGCGTCATTGGCTTCGATGTCGAAATAATCATAGTTGAATCCCACGATCGAATAGTCATCCTTGAACGCCTTGTAGATTCGCTTATAGGCGCTGTTTGGCATCGCCGATTTGAACCCGTGAAATATCAGGATCACGTCATCCTTCAGATTTTCCTCTCCGGCATTGTGCAGGGTGAATTCCTCGAACTGACCAAATTCCAATGCGAGCGCCTTCCTGTTCATCAGGGTTTGTGTGCTGAAAACGGTAATGAGCGCGAACAGGACCGCAATCAGGACTGAACCGGCCCCGGGACCAATCAGGATTCGCAAATTGATACGGCGCCCACCAATTTTTCCTGGCGTTCTAACTGCCAATTTCATCGGTCTTGCTCCACTTTTTATGGATGGAGTATGCCAGTGAACCTGAAAAGAACAAAGGTGCAAGCATCAGTACCGGCGGACCTATGATCAAGCACAACAGGACCAACAGCACAAAAGTCTGTGGCTGGTTGGTCAGCCGATAAACTGCGAGGATCGCCGAAAACGGTATCAGATAGCACATGAACCAGAACGGATCATTGCTGAAGGCACGCATCCCGCCCATTTCGGGATATAGGTTCAGCAGGTTGAATATCCAAGATTCGTTCAGATAGGTAATGCTGCTCAGGAAGATGACCACGATTTCCGATGGCACATAGGGCCTTCTGGGATGCTCCAGGATGTAATAGTCGGTAAATTCGTAGACGACCGCATTTGCTCTGTAGCCGATATTGTCGAGGAGCAGCGTGACGAAAAGCATCGGGATCACGACGTAATAAAGGCTGAATGCCCGCTTGGCGGTAACCCCCATGTAACCGGAGCGGCTGCGGTCAATCGACATCATCAGGAAGTAGCCTGAAATCATGAAGAACATCGGGACGGCAAAACGCGGTGCAGAGCCGTTGAAACCGGGAATCTTGAAACTGGTGAAGGTGTCGAAGCTGTAATGGCCCAATACCACGCACATGGTCGCTATCAGTTTTGCGAGGGTGAGAAGTTCACTATGGGATTTCGTTATCGATAGCGGGACTGTTGAGGTTTTCAAACCTTCCGGCCTGGGATATCGGCGGTCAAGCGCGGTCATCACCTGTTTCTGCAGACGATCGAAAAACGGTTTGAAGTAAAAACAAATCCTGCCGAGCAGGCATGCAAGGCTGATCGTGGCGACCAGCAGTCCAATCTGGTGGAACGGATTGGTGCGATCATAAGGTGTGACTGCAACGATGAAGAACAGAATCGGAAAATGAAACAGGAATATCGCGATGGAGTATTTGTTTATCCATCGCAATGCCGGACCGTAGATGCGCAGGCTATCCTGAGAGATGAAGATGGATCTGGATAACACCAACAGCAAGAACAGGAATACGATGTGGCCGTACTGCAAAAGGTAGCGTTTGCTCATGCCAAGATATTGGCGGATTGAATAGGGCGCGAATGACTTGGACCACTCATACAACGCCTGGCCGGCGCCGGAATATACGTAAACGCAGTAGACAGCGAAAATGATGATCGACAGGACGATGGCCGTGTTACGAGATGGCGCGGTCATGCCGATCCTTTCAGTAGACTGCATTCAACCGCTCCCTGGCACAAAACTAGTCTTTCACTTTCTAATTCGTCTGTTTTTTGCCTATCAACTCAAAAACTTCCGTCAAGCCCTCAAAGCCCTTGATGCGCACGGTACCAGACTCCTCGAAGGCAAACTCACTTCCAGCCCGGCTTACGACATGTTTGCTGACCAGAATGCTAGTTCCGCGCTCGCGGTTCAGGTTTTCCAGCCTGGCTGCCAGGTTCACGGTTGCCCCGAGTGCCGTGTAGTTCATCCGGTCGGAGCTGCCGACATTGCCAATGACCGCACTGCCGCAATTAATTCCGATGCGGGTTCTGATTTGGGGCTTTCCATCCAACGCCCAATCAGCGGTTTCCTTATTGGCTGCCGCCAGGATTTCAATCGCAGCATCGCAGGCGGCTGCGACGTGGTTGTCAACGTCATTGGGCGCGTTCCAGAATGCCATGACGGAATCACCAATATATTTGTCGATGGTTGCGTCATGTTTCAGCAAGATGCCGGTGACCGTCTCGAAGTAATGTGACATGCGCTCCATGACTTCCTGCGGATCAAGATCAGCCGACATGGAGGTAAAATTCTCCATGTCCAGAAACATCACCGTAATGTCGCGCGCCTCGCCGCCCAATTGAGGGCTGGTCGAGGAATCGACCAGCTGCTGAACCAGTGTCTTGGGCACGTAGAGCCCGAAGGTCTTCAGACTGCGGCGCATACGCTCTACTGCAGATTCCAGGGAACTGATTTCCCGGATAATCGAGTGATCTGTGATTTCTGAATCAAGCTTGAATTCCCGGATTAGATTCACAGCATCATCAAGCTTTCTGATCGGTCGTGAAATGCGTTGTGATATCAGCCAGATTATCGGAATTGAAACCAGCACAATCGCCAGCGAAATCAACAAGGTATGGCGAGAAAGCCGATTCAGGTCGGCAATGACAACGTCAATAGGCATGCCAACAACAATGATCTCATCGCTGGCCGAACCGATGTCGATTTTGGAGCTGCGCACGAGCCACTCCCGGCTGTCATACCTGATGCGTTTGGCGGCGCGATGTTCAGTGCCTGCCAATTGCATGGATATCTGCTTTGCCAGGCCATCGTAATCCATCTTCGTTTCAGCAGAATTGTCTTCGGAGTAGGTAACCAGGTCTGACCAGGAATTGGCAAGAATTGAACCATCTGGGTCCGCGATCAACAGAAAGCCGTCTTCGGCATGCAGGGCGCTTTGCAGAAAGTGGTTCAGTTCCTCCAGCGTT
>JBCCEP010000356.1:0-4178 GCA_039030215.1 Pseudomonadota bacterium | reverse complement strand
TTCGAACCCCCGGTACCCCTTTATGAGGGTACACTCGCTTTCCAAGCGAGCACCTTAAACCACTCGGTCACCACTCCTGTATTTTATATCTGCAAGCAAAGATATATTATTCTGACATCCTCCCATGACTAAAGTAATGGGGTTCCCAATCTGGCAGGGTCTCTCTTGAAAGCTAAAGTAAACTAAAGCTAACAAGTCTCGACCTGCTTTAGGAAACAGTATACACGACAGGCTCTGCCCCTAGCTAAGGCCAAGGGAAGTAGGCAGATGCTTTCTACTCGCTTGTTTAATCTTACTCATAGCCGTGCATAAGGCAATATCCATCCCTGACCAAGCTTTTTGGGCTTGACCTACTATGAGCGTATCTTTCTCGATTTCCTGGAAAAGGACCTCGTCTACCGCAAAAAATCGACGGTCAATTGGGACCCGGTCGACCAGACTGTTCTCGCAAATGAGCAGGTAATTGATGGCCGCGGCTGGCGTTCCGATGCCTTGGTGGAGCAACGCGAGCTTACCCAGTGGTTCTTCAAGATCACGGATTATTCTGAGGATTTGCTAACCTCATTGGAAACTCTGGATCGTTGGCCGGACAAGGTTCGCCTGATGCAAAAAAACTGGATTGGCAAGTCCGAAGGCATGCTGATCCGTTGGGAGATAGATCCGCCAAGCGCGCCAGAGAATTTTCAGGAACTGGAGGTCTACACGACCCGCCCCGACACGATTTTCGGCGCCTCATTCATGGCAATCTCGCCTAATCATCCATTGGCTAGGGCTGCGGCTGAGGAGAATTCTGCGCTCTCAGAATATTGTGAAGAATGCCGGCGTCAGGGAACGTCGCTTGCCGCATTGGAGACAGCGGAAAAGACCGGGTTTGATACCGGTATCCAGGTTGTCCATCCGCTCGACTCCGAATGGAAACTCCCGGTTTATGTGGCTAATTTTGTCTTGATGGATTACGGCACAGGCGCAATTTTTGGCTGTCCTTCCGGTGACCAGCGGGATCTTGACTTTGCGCGCAAATATGACCTGCCGGTTGTTCCCGTCGTCATGCCTTCCGATGCGGATGCGGCAACCTTCACGATTGGCAACGAATCCTATGACGGCGACGGCGTCATGCTCAATTCCCGCTTTCTGGACGGGATGAACACCACCGACGCCTTTGATGAAATCGCCAACCGGTTTTCAGAGCTTGAACTGGGTGGCAGACCACAGGGCGAACGGCAGGTAAACTATCGTCTGCGCGATTGGGGCATCTCACGCCAGCGCTATTGGGGGTGCCCTATTCCCGTCGTTCACTGCGAAAAATGCGGTATAGTTCCGGAAGCGAAAGAAAACCTTCCCGTGCGTCTGCCGGATGATATTTCGTTCGAGAAGCCAGGCAATCCGCTTGATCATCATCCGACCTGGCGCCACACCACCTGCCCGATATGCGGATCGGATGCGATACGCGAAACCGATACCATGGACACCTTTGTCGATTCATCGTGGTATTTTGCCCGCTTCACCGCGCCTTGGAGTAAGACACCAACGGATCGCGAAATTGCCGATCATTGGCTGCCGGTTGACCAATATATCGGAGGGATCGAACACGCAATTCTGCACCTGCTCTATTCGAGGTTTTTTACAAGGGCGATGCGGGCCTGCAACCACCTGGATCTGGACGAGCCCTTCAGGGGATTGTTCACCCAGGGCATGGTTGTGCACGAAACCTACCGTTCTTCCGAGGGTGAGTGGCTGGAACCGACACGGGTCCGAATCGAAGGGCATGATAAGGATCGCAAGGCATATGATGTCGAATCAGGTGAACCGGTAGAAATCGGTACGCTAGAGAAAATGTCGAAATCAAAAAGGAATACGGTCGGTCCAGAGGAGATAACGGCCGTCTACGGCGCTGATACCGCGCGTTGGTTCATGCTGTCGGATTCACCCCCTGAGCGCGATGTCGAGTGGACCGATCAGGGCGTTGAAGGTGCAAACCGCTTTGTTCAGCGAATCTGGCGATTAATGAATGAAATTTCCGAAGGCAAGGTCGGCAAGGAAGATAACGATACCGAATCAACGGAATTGTTGCAGGAAGCACATCGTTGCCTGGCGCGGGTTGATTCCATGTATGACAATTTGCGATTCAACAGCGCGATCGCCCAGATCCACGCCTTGGTCAATGTTTTGGAGACTGCGATCCGCAAGGAAAGTTCAAATGACCTTCCGCACGGACTTCAGGAGTCTGCAAAACTCACAATTCAGATGTTTGCCCCGGTAATGCCGCATTTGGCGGAAGAATGCTGGAAACTTTTGGGGTATACCGGACTGGTTGCTGAAACTGCCTGGCCGGAAGCCGATCCGGCGCTGATTGCGGTTTCGCAAATTACTTTGCCGGTCCAGATTAATGGCAAAAAGCGCGGCGATGTGTCTGTACCTGCACAAGCAGGTAAAGATGATATTGTAGCTGCAACTTTGGCCTTGGATGTGGTAAGAAAAGCGCTGGATGGCGCAGAGCCACGCAAGATTATTGTCGTACCGAAGAGAATAGTGAATGTCGTCATTTGACCGTAGCGGGAACCAGATAAGCAGTCTACGCCGAATTGGGCTCAAAAGCCTTTTTCTGGGCGGAGTTTTGTTGGTAGCGGCCAGCTGTGTGTATAGACCCCTATATGGCGGTGCGGATGGTGACGCGCTTTCACAGATCTATGTGGAAGATGTTGAGACCAGAACCGCTCAGCAACTGAGAAATCATTTGATATTTCTTTTACAGGGCGGTCGCGACAATCCGGAATCCAAATATGTAGCCAGACTGCGGGTAGTCGATTCCTATCGTGAATTTGCTGCAGTCAAAAATGTTCGCGACGACACTGCCGGTTCCGTCACGGTTTCTGTCAGCTATGACTTGATCGACAAAGAAAACAATACGCGCGTTGCCGGTGGAAACCGCGTGGCCGTGGCATCTTATGACCGCACCCAGCAAAGCTTTG
Source organism: Pseudomonadota bacterium (assembly GCA_039030215.1). Taxonomy (GTDB): domain Bacteria; phylum Pseudomonadota; class Alphaproteobacteria; order Rhizobiales; family Rhizobiaceae; genus BOKV01. The sequence continues at coordinate 1,209 of JBCCEP010000356.1, read as the reverse complement.
CAAACAATCGTGCTCGCAGGGATGCGGAAAATCGGGCTGCAAAGGAAGCTGCGGAAAAACTCAAACTCGCATTCGCCGCGGATTTGTCCCGCTAGGGCGTCTGATGACAGCTATTAAGCCGGCAAACGCAGACCAGTTTGTTGCAAAACCTCCTCCAGAATATTGTGTCTTTCTTATCTTTGGTCCTGACACCGGATTGGTGAGCGAGCGCGCAGGCGTGCTTGCCCAAAATTCCGGGGTCGAGCTGAGCGATCCCTTCAGTTCAATTCGCATAGATGCAGATACAGTCGCAGCCGACGCATCAAGACTTGCCGACGAGGCTCATACGGTTTCCATGTTCGGAGGCAATCGGCTGATCTGGATATCCGGTACGACCAGACGCAATCTGATGACGGCGGTAAAGCCAGTCCTCGAGACACCACCCGATCAATGCCGGATCATAATCGAAGCAGGCGACTTGAAACGTGATTCTGCCCTGCGAAAGGCAGTAGAGAAAAGCAAGATCGCAGCTGCAATTGCCTGCTATTCCGATGGTCCCAGGGAAATTTCCAGATTGATTGATTCCGAGCTGCAGACCGCCGGGATGGATATGGAGAAGGATGCACGGCAACTGCTAGCATCCCATCTTGGCGGAGACCGGCAGGCTTCACGCAATGAACTGCAAAAGCTGATCTTGTACTGCCATGGTCAGGGGAGAATATCAGTTGATGATGTCATGGCGATCATTGGCGATGTCTCGACCGTGGAAACTGCTGCCGTAATCGATGCTGTCATTACCGGCGATGTGGAATCCATGCATGCTGGGCTTGCCCATCTTCTTGTAACCGGCATGTCACCGGACATGATCATGTTGTTTTTTCTCCGCCATTTCCAGTTGATACAGCAGGTCCGGCACCAGATCGATTCGCAAGGCTTGCCGAGCGCAACCGCCATATCCTCGATCCGTCCCCCGCTTCATTTTTCCAGAAAAGCCAAGACTGAAAAGGCGTTGTCTATCTGGGACGCCGGCTCCATCAATCGCGCATTGTCGAGGCTCGATAAGGCTGTTTTGGAATGCAGGTCGAAACCTTCGCTGGCGCCAGCCTTGGCAGGTACCGCACTATTGGCGATTTCGGTGGAGGCCCGGCAAAAAAGCAGCCGGCGCATCTAGGCGCTTATTTTCCTGCGGCACCCTGCTGCAAATTTCGGCAAACAGAATCAAGCTGTTCC
>JBCCEP010000355.1:0-4185 GCA_039030215.1 Pseudomonadota bacterium | reverse complement strand
GCAGGAAGAGACCGCCAATCTGATTATTGACTATGGCTCGGGAGAGCCAAAGATCTTCAGATCACGTGGTCTGATGCTGGAGCCTGTACCGGTTTCAGCGTCGCAGTTGTCGGCGATACGGACATTCATCGAACAGGGTATCCTCCACATATTGGAAGGTACCGATCATGTTCTGTTTGTTCTTTGCCTGATAATCGGTGCAACCACCCTACTTGGATTGGTGGAACGGGTCACCGGATTTACGATCGGGCATACGGTCACGCTGATTGCCGGCTTTATGGGATATGTGCCTTCAGGTGCCTGGTTCGTTCCCGCGGTAGAATTGGGAATTGCCATTACAATTGTTTACGCAGCCTGGATGGCGGTTAAACCCGGCAGTGGCAGTAGTGCCGACACCTTGCAAATGTTCCTGATAACCACGGTAATCGGATTATTGCACGGATTTGGCTTCTCGTTTGTACTGCATGAAATCCTGAGAGTGGATTCACCAAATCTGTGGCAGAGTCTGATCGCGTTCAATGTCGGGGTGGAAATCGGTCAGCTGTTGATTATCCTGCTGGTCTGGCCGCTGTTCATTATGCTGCGAAGATTCAACGAGAAAGCCTGGCAATTTGCCAAGCTTGGCGTCGCTGCAGCATGTTCGGTCGTCGTAACCTACTGGATTGTCGAGCGAACCATGATCCTGATGGCTGTTTAGATTGAACTGCCTGAAACGAATTTTCGAACAATCAAGACAAAGCCGTGGGCGGTGCCTGGATCAGGTATTCATCGCCTTCATCTGCCGGACATAATATTTCGGAACCGTGGGCACGGTGGGAACCCGTAATCCCATTTCCTTCGCGATGGAGCCGATATAGCCCAGGCAATTGGATGCATAGTTGGGCGCATACCAATAGGCATAGGATCTCTTGTGCCGATTGATGATCCTGACCACTTTTCTGAACTCCTGCTCCGTCAGGTTGACCTGATATCGGGCTGTCACATAGGCATCCTCAAAGTCGCCGTCACTGGGCCCGGTCTCTGCCGGAACCGGAACAGCATGGCCCTTGACCCATTGTTTCGGATCATCGGTTGCCGGATGAAGGCCTGAAATCTGAACACGTGTCGGATCAAGTACACCCTTGCTGTTGGTCGGGATCTTGCCATTGCTGTCGAGTTTTCCAAACACGACGCTGGCATGGCCATAGCTATGGGCATTGCGTGCCCGAAACTCGACGAAATATGGCTTGTCGTTGGCTTTATACGGATTAACGTAGACCGATGGTCTGCGGGAAAGGAACCTTACTGAAAACGGGTTCTTGGCATAAAGCGGGCTGGCACTTGTTGAGGTTGCGGACGTAAATGTCTTGTCATAGGTCTTGATAGCCGAGGCAACCGGCTGGGCCTTATAGGTCGGCGAACACCCGGTCAGGGCCAGAATCGCCAATATTGCGACGACAAGAATTGCGCGCATCAATTCATCCCTCAATCGAATTCAAATGTCGAAACCGGAACCCCGCCTGTTCGGCAGGTTTCCGCCAAACGCAATCAGCCGTTTGTTTCCACGATTACCGGGGCCTTGCCCTTGCCGTAAACCGAGCACCCAGAAGTAACCGCCAATGCGATTAGTGCTACTGCAATAAACAATTTCTTTGCCATGGAACTACCTACTCAATTGTTCGCAAACCACTCCATTACGCGGAGCGCGGTAATTTTGACTGATTTTGATAATCGGAACTAGTGCAGGAAAGCCACATCGGAGGGTAAAAACAACCCTGCCGGCCCATGCAAAACCGCCGGATTTTCAGGTCTTTATCCAGGCTTTCGCGTCTTCCAGTTCCGCCATTTCGAACACCATGACCTCGGTCGGCATGAGCATGCCGAACATCTTGGCGCTATGACGAAGCCAATCATGATCGGTTACCAGGGCCATTTTCGAGAATGTCGTGAAATGGTTCAGGCCGAACCTTGCATCGTCCCACATTGCGCCAGCTGAATAACCGTCGAAATAGGGGCCGGCGACCGCGAGCAATTTGAGCTTGTCGTGTTCCTTCAGTTTGCCGTCGACCAAGGGCTCGAGGGTATCGCGGTATTCGCTTGCGCCAATCAGGCCGCGCGCATCGATCCCAATCGTATCTGCGGGAAGCCCGTCCATTACAATGAAGCTTCCCGCATTGTCTGTCTCCATGGCAGCCCAGTTTACAGCGTCGTCCAGGGCATCTTCGGGAAACCGGCGGATTCGGGCGCCGACAAACAAGTCAGCGAAGACCCGGACAACTGCCAGAAGCTTGCTGTCGCTTACCAGTGCCACTTTCGGAATGATGGTGTGATGATCCTTGACTAGGTGAAAATGAGCGCTCATCGCCTCAAAGTCTTTCCAATGCGGAAGGTTTGTCACGACAAAAACAAGGCTTGGAATGGCATCATGCTCGTTAATATAGTTGTTCAGTTCGGTGGCACATTTCTCGAAGTCATCTGCCGAGATTGAGCCTTTTGGGGTGAGCAGGAATATGTTTTCGGATCTTTTGATTTCCAGATCAATTGGCACAGTGGAGCTCCCGAGTTTGGACAGATTTCAACGACTAATTCAGAGCGTATGGGCAGGTTTTCTGCTTGCCAGACAAGTATCGCCAAGCGATCCATCAATGTCCACAACGCTCAGTCAATAAATCGGCAAGTAATGGTGAATTGGCCGAATGTTCCCGGCAGGCATTATATTCAGGTATTATCTTCCTGAGGATCCGGTTCGGCGGTCTTTGTCCGCGAGACCGTGACACTGCCATCACTATTCAAGAGGCAGTCGAAATGCATACCAGCCGCTTCCATGATCAGGACCGGGCCTTCGGGCGTTTGGGTTCTCTCAGAGATGAATATTGCGCCCTGCAGGAGGCGCGAGGTTTTGGAAGTTTCGCGATAGCACTTTGTTGCAAATCTGAGAAATTCGTCCTGTTGCAATTCCGGCTTCCTGGTTGATTCCGGATAGACGTCTGTTGCCGTACAACCGCCCAGCATTAGGCTCATGACAGCACCATATACACATGTTGTTACGCGTTTGCGCATATACAAACCTGCATAAAGATTGAGGACCGGCAATTAATGGCATGATATGGTTAAGGAGATAAAAACGGATCAAAACAGGAAGTACAGATTATGCGACAGGGCTGGCGATGGTATGGGCCTGATTCAGGCGTTACGCTTGATGCGATCAGGCAGGCAGGTGCAACCGATATCGTGACTGCCTTGCACCATGTCCCGATTGGTGAAGCCTGGACTGCTGCCGATGTCGCACAACGAAAATCCGTGATCGAAACAACGCCTGAAGGACGAATCCCGCTTAGGTGGTCGGTGGTTGAAAGCATCCCGGTTGCTGATGCCATCAAGCGTAAAGGTGCTGCAGCCAGGCAGGAGATCCAGTGCTGGATCGCCAGCATGGAAGCGGTGGCGAAGAATGACATCAAGATCATCTGCTATAATTTCATGCCGGTGGTTGACTGGACCCGGACGGATCTGGATTTCGTAACACCAACCGGTTCGACCGCGATGCGGTTTGACCAGGACCGGTTTGCAGCCTTTGACCTGCATATTCTCGAGCGACCGGATGCGCAAAGCGATTACAGCGAAGAAGATCGTCAACGCGCCAAGATCGTATTCGATCAGATGTCTGACGGTGAGATAAGCGATCTGACCCGCAACATTGCCAGTGCCTTGCCGGGTTCGACGACGGAGTCCCTGACAATCGAAGGGTTTCGCCAGCGGCTGGAACTGTACTCCGAAATTGATGCTGACAGGCTCCAGCAAAACTTTATCGAATTCCTGGATGCGGTCGCTCCTGTTGCCGAAGAATTAGGGGTCAGGCTGGCGCTGCATCCTGATGATCCGCCGCGGCCATTGTTTGGTCTGCCGAGGGTGGTTTCGTCGGCAAGAGACTACGCCCGATTGTTTGAAGCGGTGCCGGTCCAGTCAAACGGGATGTGCTTTTGTACCGGCAGCCTCGGTGTCCGCACAGATAATGATGTTGTGGAGATTGCGCGGCAGTTCGGCCCGCGCATTCATTTTGCCCATTTGCGGGCGACGAAGCGGGAAGAAGACCCCCGAACCTTTCATGAGGCGGCGCATCTGGAAGGCGACATCGACATGGTTGCGGTGCTGCGTGAATTGTTGGCCGAGAACAAAAAGCGGACTGAAGCCGGGCAAATCGTCTTCCGT
>JBCCEP010000354.1:0-4193 GCA_039030215.1 Pseudomonadota bacterium | reverse complement strand
TTGCGCTGATGACGTGAGCGCATGATGAATTTATCGGACGTCTTGTTCGTCCGGGTTTTCTTGCCCTTGGTCGGCTTGCCCCAAGGCGTGACCGGGTGCCGGCCGCCCGAGGAGCGACCCTCACCACCACCGTGCGGGTGATCGACCGGGTTCATGGCAACACCTCGAACCGAAGGCCGGCGGCCCAGCCAGCGATTACGACCGGCCTTGCCCATATTTGTGTTGGAATTATCCGGGTTGGACACAGCGCCGATTGTCGCCATGCAGGATGACAGGATGAGGCGCTGTTCGCCGGAATTCAAGCGGACGATCGAATAAGGACCATCGCGTCCAACCAGCTGGGCATAGGTTCCTGCCGACCGGGCAATCTGTCCGCCCTTCTCCGGCTTCATTTCCACATTGTGGATGATGGTACCGATGGGAATCGACTGAAGCGGCATCGCATTGCCAGGCTTGATGTCGCAGGTTTCGCCTGCAATCACCTTGTCTCCAGCCTTTACGCGCTGCGGCGCCAGGATATAAGCCTGTTCGCCGTCATCGTAGCTCAGCAGCGCAATAAATGCGGTCCGGTTCGGATCATATTCGAGACGTTCCACCGTTGCCGAAACATCCCATTTGCGACGCTTGAAATCGACCATGCGGTAAGTACGCTTATGACCGCCGCCACGTTTGGGCGCTGTCATGCGACCGGTATTGTTGCGACCGCCCTTGCCGGTCAGGCCCTGGGTCAGTTTCTTGACCGGCTTGCCGCTATGCAACTCAGAACGATCGACGATCACCAGCTGCCTCTGGCTGGGTGTTGTCGGGTTATATTTCTTCAGTGCCATCGTGTCTGGTCCTCAATACCTGATCTCAAAGGCCTGTCGTTACGTCGATGGAATCTCCATCGGCGAGTGTCACGACTGCCTTCTTGACATCGCTCTGCCGGCCCATAATGCCCCGAAAGCGCTTGGTTTTTCCCTTGCGAACCAATGTGTTGACTGATTTCACCTTTACTCCGAAGAGGGTTTCAACAGCTTTCTTGATCGCAGGCTTGGTAGCGTTTTTGGCAACCTTGAAAACCACCTGGTTCGATTCCGAAGCCAGGGTAGATTTTTCTGTGATAACCGGCGCTACTATAACGTCGTAATGGCGAATATCGGTCATTTGAACCGCTCCTCCAGGGCTTCCACCGCTGACTTGGACAAAACCAGCTTCTCGCGACGAAGAATGTCGTACACATTGATCCCTTGTACCGGCAGCACATCCATTTGCGGGATGTTGCGCGCCGCGAGACGAAAATTGTTGTCCAATTCGCCGCCGCCAATAAACAGTGCGTTGGTAAGGCCAAGCTTGCCCAAGCGTTGTTTAAGAGCAGAAGTCTTCGGTTCCTTGGCGACAAGATCATCAACGATGATTATCTCGTCTGCCGCCACCTTTGAGGACAAAGCGTGCTTCAGTGCCAGGGCACGAACCTTTTTCGGCATACCGATCGAATGATCGCGCGGTGTGGGGCCAAAGGACCGGCCACCGCCCCTGAATTGTGGCGCGCGGGCAGAAGAATGCCGGGCACGTCCGGTTCCCTTCTGCTTGTAGATCTTCGAACCGGTTCGATTGATTTCGGAACGGTTCTTGACTGCATGCGTCCCTGCCCGCCTCTTGGCCAGCTGGTATCGCACCATTCGTGCCAGAATGTCTTCGCGCGGCTCAAGTCCGAATACTGCCTCGGAGACAGCAACCTTTCCGGACGACTTGCCGTCGAGCGTGGTTACCTTCAAATCCATTATTCGTTACCTCCTTCGGCAACGGTTTGATCATTTTCGGCAGCCGGTGCTGCTTCAGCTGCCGGTGCAGCATCTTCGGCTACAGGCGCTGCCTGTTTGGCCTCGCGGATCGCTGCGGGACGGGGAGCATTGTCGGGAAGCGGCGCCTTTACCGCATCACGGACCGTAATCCAGGCACCTTTTGAGCCAGGAATTGCACCCTTGATCAAAATCAGCCCGCGATCCGCATCGGTTTTGACGATCTGCAGGTTCTGGGTAGTGACGCGGGTCTGGCCCATGTGACCTGCCATCTTCTTGCCCTTGAACACCTTGCCCGGATCCTGGTTTTGTCCGGTTGATCCGTGCGAGCGGTGAGAGATGGAAACACCGTGAGAAGCTCTCAGACCACCGAAGTTATGGCGCTTCATTGCACCGGCAAATCCCTTACCGATGGATGTTCCGGTGACATCGACCTTCTGGCCCTGCACGAAGTGGTCGGCGGTGATTTCGGCACCGATATCGATCATGTTGTCGGTCGACACTCGAAATTCGACAACCTTGCGGCGCGGCTCAACCTTGGCAGTCGCGAAATGACCGCGCATTGCCTGGCTGGTATTCTTGACCTTGGCAAGGCCCGTGCCGACCTGAACAGCGCTGTAGCCGTTCTTTTCTTCTGTACGTTGTGCAACGACCTGAAGGTTATCAACTTTCAGAACCGTAACAGGGATCTGCTCACCGTCGTCATTATAGACGCGGGTCATTCCCAGTTTCTGTGCAATTACACCTGAACGCATCGGTTCAATTCCTCAATTCAAGCAGCTCTGTTCAAATTCGAATTCAGATCAGAGCTTGATCTCAACATCCACGCCGGCAGAAAGGTCCAGTTTCATGAGCGCATCCACGGTTTGCGGGGTTGGGTCGACGATGTCGAGCAACCGCTTATGGGTGCGCATTTCAAATTGCTCCCGACTCTTCTTGTCGATGTGCGGTGAACGGTTGACGGTAAACTTCTCAATTCGGGTTGGAAGCGGAACCGGACCCTTTACCTGAGCACCCGTACGCTTCGCCGTGGAGACAATCTCCTTGGTGGAAGCATCAAGAATGCGATGGTCAAACGCCTTCAGGCGAATGCGGATATTTTGGCCGTTCATTGTCAGTTTTCCTTAACGAGTACCGGCTGGATAATTCTCTTGCCCGGCCTCGGGTTTAACTTCACTGTTGTCTTCCCGAAAAACCAAGCCAGGCGGGGTTTACCGCCTGGCTGGTTGTCCGGTTATTCGATGATGGATGCGACGATGCCGGCACCCACGGTGCGGCCGCCCTCGCGGATCGCAAAGCGCAGGCGCTCTTCCATCGCGATCGGCACGATCAGTTCGACTTCCATCTCGACATTGTCGCCAGGCATCACCATTTCGGTGCCCGAAGGCAGATGGACAATCCCGGTCACATCGGTCGTGCGGAAATAAAACTGCGGACGATAATTGGTGAAGAACGGCGTGTGACGGCCACCCTCCTCCTTCGTCAGGATATAGGCTTCGGCGGTAAACTTCTTGTGCGGCTTGACCGAACCCGGCTTGGCCAGAACCTGGCCGCGCTCAACGCCTTCCCGGTCAACACCACGCAACAATGCGCCAATATTGTCGCCGGCTTCACCGCGATCAAGCAGTTTGCGGAACATCTCGACACCGGTACAGGTGGTCTTCGACGTATCGCGAATGCCGACAATCTCGATCTCGTCACCGACATTGATCACACCGCGCTCAACCCGGCCGGTTACAACCGTACCGCGGCCGGAAATCGAGAACACGTCCTCGATCGGCATCAGGAAGGGCTGGTCAACCGGACGCTCGGGCTGCGGAATATAGGTGTCGACCTGGGTCATCAATTCACGCACCGCATCCTCGCCAATCGGCGCGTCGCGGCCTTCCAGGGCAGCAAGCGCAGACCCCTTGATGATCGGAATGTCGTCGCCGGGGAATTCATAGGAAGACAGCAGTTCACGCACTTCCATGTCGACGAGCTCAAGCAGCTCCTCGTCATCAACCTGGTCAACCTTGTTCAGGAACACGACAATCGCCGGAACGCCGACCTGGCGGGCAAGCAGGATGTGTTCACGCGTCTGCGGCATCGGGCCGTCAGCAGCCGAACAGACCAGGATGGCACCATCCATCTGGGCCGCACCGGTGATCATGTTCTTCACATAGTCAGCATGGCCAGGGCAATCAACGTGCGCGTAGTGACGGTTCTCGGTCTCATATTCAACATGGGCGGTTGAAATCGTGATCCCGCGCGCCTTCTCCTCAGGGGCGGCGTCAATCTGGTCATAGGCCTTGAAATCACCAAAATACTTCGTGATCGCAGCCGTCAAAGTCGTCTTGCCGTGGTCAACATGACCAATCGTGCCGATGTTGCAATGCGGCTTCGTGCGCTCAAACTTCTCTTTTGCCATTT
>JBCCEP010000353.1:0-4194 GCA_039030215.1 Pseudomonadota bacterium | reverse complement strand
CGGCCATACAACACTAGAAAGTGCAGGCGCTGGGGGCTGAGGGTCGCACCATGCAGGCGCTGCACACCATACATGAACAGCAGTCGCAGGTAGCAAACATGGTGCACTCAGCAATCACCAATCCGGTAGACCTGGATATGAGGTACTTGCAGCCTTGAAATTGCTGCCGCGAGAGCCGCCGATATCAGCCTTCGCAGGCAATGACGAGGATCGGCCGCAGCCGATCAGTGGTGTGCTATGGATTTTCATCGCCAGCTACGGGTTCTTCGGCTTTGGCTATGTGATTCTCGCAACCTTCATAAACGCGATGGCAAAGTCGGAGCCGGTACTGCAGCCGATCGAACCCTGGGTCTGGATTATCGTCGGGATCAGTGTGATTCCAAGTGTATGGCTCTGGAACCTGGTTGTTGTCAGGATCGGCAATATCGCGACCTATGTTCTTGCGTGCTTCACAGAGGCGGTTGGTGTCGGACTGCCTGCTTTCATTGTTTCTCCACTCGCATCGGTCATCGCGGCTATCCTTCTTGGCGGTACCTTTGTGGCATTGACCGCGATAGGATTGTCCCATGCCCGGCAACTTGCACCCGAAAACACCTCGCGTGCCATCGCCTTGATGACCGCTTCTTTCGGACTTGGACAGATGATCGGTCCGGTTGTCGCCGGTCTGTTGTTCGAGCAAACGGGAAATCTCGCCTTGGCCAGCAATCTTGCCGCTTTGGCGCTGGTAATAGCCGCCGGATTGGCGCTCATTACCCACAAACTGCACAAATCGAGGCAATAAAGGGGGGTTCAAACTGTGCTTGTTTAATATTGGCGCTGGAAACTTGGAATTAAGTATGTTAATCGGGCCGCGCTTTCCGTATTAGTCAACCAAAACGGGGCTTAGCTCCAGCTAGTTCAGGGGTGGCAACGGAATCCCCGAAACAAATCGGTGACAGAAGGGCGTATCCGCCATACGCATCGATTAACTTGAACCAAACATAAAGGCTGGGTAACAAATGCCTGACCTGAAACTTTACAGTCGAGGACGGCCAGATGAGCGACATAGCTGAACGCATTAAGAAAATTGTTATTGAGCATCTTGATGTGGATGCAGATAAGGTCTCCGAAAACGCCAGTTTCATTGACGATCTTGGTGCCGACTCGCTCGACAATGTTGAACTTGTAATGGCGTTCGAAGAAGAATTCGGTGTTGAAATTCCCGATGATGCCGCACTGAATATCCAGACCGTCGGCGATGCCATCAAGTTTGTGGAAAAAGCGACTGCCTGATCAGGCGCCTGTTTCCTGGGCCTGGACTTAATCGCCTTTCAAAAAATTGCAGGTTGGTTAAATCTGGTCAGACAAGTTCCAGGCAGGCGGTCTTTTGGCCGCCTGTTTTTGTATCGATAATTGCCGTAAGCCGGTTATCGTGACCAAATCGCAGATGAAATTAATGCTTCGGGAGTACAGATGAGAAGAGTCGTCGTAACCGGTATAGGCATGGTGTCTCCGCTGGCATGCGGAACAGAAGTTACGTGGAAACGGTTGCTCGAAGGCAAGAATGCCGCTGCAAGGATCACCGACTTCGAGGTAGATGATATTGCAGCCCGCATTGCCTGCCAGATTCCATTCGGAGATGGCAGCGATGGTACATTCAATGCCGATGATTGGATGGAACCCAAGGAACAGCGCAAGGTCGATCCGTTCATAACCTACGCCATGTCGGCCGCGGATCAGGCCCTGGATGACGCCGACTGGCATCCTGACAGTGAAGAAGAAAAATGTGCGACCGGTACCTTGATAGGTTCAGGGATTGGCGGATTGCAGGGTATTGCCGAGACTTCGCTTGTATTGAATGAGCGTGGCCCGCGCCGGGTCAGCCCGTTCTTTATTCCGGGCCGGTTGATCAATCTTGCTTCCGGACAGGTTTCGATACGGCATGGCCTCAAGGGGCCTAATCATTCCGTGGTAACTGCCTGCTCCACCGGTGCACATGCGATAGGGGATGCCTCCCGCCTGATCATGCTGGGAGATGCGGATGTCATGGTGGCGGGTGGCACAGAATCGCCTGTATGCCGCATCGCCATGGCCGGGTTCGCAGCCTGCAAGGCTTTGTCGACAGATTATAATGACGAACCGCAAAAAGCATCACGCCCCTATGACCAGGATCGCGATGGTTTTGTCATGGGCGAGGGCGCCGGCATCGTTGTTCTGGAAGAATACGAACATGCAAAGGCGCGTGGAGCGAAAATTTATGCCGAGGTCGTTGGTTATGGCCTGTCAGGAGATGCCTTCCACATCACCGCGCCTGCCGAGGATGGCGATGGTGCGGAACGCTGCATGCGCGCTGCATTGAAGAATGCAGGTCTCGAACCACGCGATATTGATTATGTAAACGCACATGGCACCTCGACCATGGCCGATACGATTGAATTGGGCGCCGTCGAGCGGATGCTCGGTAATTCCGCGGCCGATTGCGCCATGTCTTCGACAAAATCCTCGATCGGTCACCTTCTGGGAGCTGCAGGTGCCGTTGAGGCAATATTTTCCATTTTGGCCATCCGCGACAACATTGTTCCGCCCACCCTCAACCTGGACAATCCGGAACGGGAATCACCGATAGATCTGGTTCCCCATGAGGCTAAGGAGCGGGAAGTAAATGTCGCCTTGTCAAATTCCTTCGGATTTGGCGGCACGAATGCATCTTTGATTTTCAAGGAAGTTTGACAAACGGCAGTATACTCAATCCGGCAGATGGGTAAGGAACCCGATTTGTGACCAATCAAATTTCGCTAGTGTCATAATCTGGCCCGGAATAACGATAGTCTTACCCACCGCAGACATGATATGCGTTTGCCACGCACGCGCGAATCTGGCTTTGATCTGCTGGAAAATGCCATTAGCAAGGGAAGTGTTGTGAGCGAGGATACCCCGAGGAGAGGTAACGACGGACCAATTCAGAATGGTTACGTGCCGCGTTCGCCGCATGAGGCGTTGCAGCCGCGCGAGGCTCCACAGCCGCCAAAACGTTCCAGGCATGCGCGCAGCAGTATTGTCCTTGTTTTCCATTTCCTGATGTCGCTGATGGTGCTGGTGGCTCTTGCCGGGCTTGGCGTTGCCTATTTCGGGAAATTGCGCTTCGAAGAGCCTGGCCCGTTGCAGATTGCACGCACCATCGTGATCAAGGACGGCTCCAGCCTGTCCAGCATCGCCGATCAATTGAGATCCGGCGGCGTGATTGACAATGACCTCATCTTCAGGCTGGGCGTCAGGGCACATAACGCAGCGGGTAGCCTCCAGTCGGGAGAATATCTGTTTAGTCCGCGCATGAGCATGCTTGACGTCATGACGACCATCCGAGATGGGCGGGCGATAACACATCGTATTTCCATCCCTGAAGGACTAACCACCCATCAGATTTTCGAACGTCTTCAGCAGCATGAGGTACTGGTCGGTGATCTGCCGGATCAGCTGCCGGCTGAAGGCTCCTTGATGCCGGATACATATCCGTTCCAGCGCGGGACGACCCGTCAACAACTTCTTGACCAGATGCGTCTGTCGCAAGAGCGCTTTATAAAGACGGTTTGGGATCGCCGTATCGATGGTTTGCCGATTTCCTCGCCTGAAGAAATGGTCATTCTTGCTTCAATCGTGGAAAAGGAAACCGGGCGCGCTGACGAAAGGCCACTGGTCGCTTCCGTTTTCATCAATCGCCTGAACAAGGGCATGCGCTTACAATCCGATCCGACAATAATTTATGGTCTGTTTGGAGGCGAGGGCAAGCCGTCTGATCGTCCGATTTATAAATCCGACATCCAGCGGGCAACCCCTTACAACACCTATCAGATTGACGGTCTGCCGCCCGGTCCGATAGCAAATCCGGGACGCGCGGCGCTCGAAGCGGTTGCAAATCCGTCGCGCACCGACAAATTGTTTTTCGTGGCCGATGGCACCGGTGGGCATGCCTTCGCGGTGACTTTGGCAGAACACGAAGAAAACGTGAAACGTTGGCGTGAAATCGAAAGGCGCCGTAAAGCCGAAGCGCAAAATGCCGAAGAAGCTGCTTCGTCGGAGACAGAAGAGCAACAATCTTCGCAAGAGGCTGAAACCGGATCTGAAAACGGGGCAACACAGTGAACAGGGCAAATCCCTTGCGGGATTGGGGCTGATGAGTTTGCAATCCATGACAGGTTTCGCCCGGGTGCAAGGCCT
>JBCCEP010000352.1:0-4203 GCA_039030215.1 Pseudomonadota bacterium | reverse complement strand
GCGACTGTATTGCACTAACGAGAGCAGCCTATGATGCGGGATACATCAATGTGCTCGTGCTGCCACCTTACTATTATAAAGGCGTCTCCGACGATGGCTTGTACGCCTACTTTGCGCAATTGGTAGACGCGATCGGGAAAGATGATCTCAGGATCTATATGTACCATTTCCCGCAAATGTCCCAGGTACCGCTATCGCCGGATCTGGTCGTTCGTCTTAGAAATTCCTTCGGCCCGATTATCGCCGGCCTCAAGGACAGCAGCGGCGACTTCGAGCAGTCTCGCGCAATCGTCGAAGCAACCGGCGGTGTCTCCGAGGATTTCGATGTCTATCCCTCTTCCGAAGCGATGATTTGGGACGGTCTATCGATAGGTACGGCAGGAATAATTTCCGGCTCTACCAACATCTTCGCAAACAAGGTTCAGGCCGCAATAAAGGCAACCGAAGGCGCCGACCGGGATGCTGCCATGGAGGCTGTGAAGAATGCCCGGGCAGTGGCTTCGAAATATCCGCTTATGCCGGCAATGAAACAGGCGGAGGCTTGGCGGACTGGTGATAACGAGTGGACCAGAATGGCGCCGCCGTTGGTTCGACTGGCGTCAGCGCAAAGCGAAGCATTTCGCGCGGATCTGGATGCACTTGATTGAGCAAGAATTGAAATGACGGTAGGCTGAAACAGGAATGCGATAGGAGACAAATCGACCAGACCCCGAGGATTTGATTTTGGCAAGTCGCAACGCGAAATCAATTATCGTCGACAACGCATGTTTAGCTGACCCAAAATAAAGCCGGCTCGAAGACCGGCAAAAAGAGCGGTTTATGAAACGTCTTCTGATTTAACAAAGGGAGGTTAAAATGAAGAAACTCATGACAGCAGCAGCAACCGCTGTTGCGCTTACGATGGCCGCGACCGCGGCCTCGGCGGAAGCCATCACATTACGCATCGGCTCCGGTCACCCGCCAGGCGTGGTTTATGCCGGCCTGATGATCGACTATTTCCAGCCTGAACTCAAAAAGCGCGTTGAAGAGCGTACCGACCACACAATCGAATTTGTGGAAGGATATTCGGGCTCAATCGTCAAGGTCACGGAAGTGCTTGAGGGGGTCCAGGACGGCATCCTCGACATAGGTGGTTTCTGCTACTGCTTCGAACCATCCAACCTGCCATTGCACGCCTTCCAGGTGATGATGCCGTTTGGCACAATGGATCCTGTGATTTCGCTGAAAATCGCTCAGGAAGTCTATGCCGAAGTACCCTATCTGACCGATGTCTTTACCGAGAAGTTCAATCAGGTTCTTCTCTCGCGCATCGCGGATGGCGGATACAATCTTGGCACGTCCTTTAAGTGGGACAACCTTTCCGATCTCAAGGACCAGAAGATTGCAGGTGCAGGACTAAACCTGAACTGGCTGAAATATGCTGGCGTATCTCCGGTACAGTCCTCATTGGCTACTGCCTACACGGAAATGAAAACCAATGTTTATGAAGGTTGGATTATGTTCCCGTCGGCCTGGGTGAACCTCAAGCTGTATGAGCCGGGCCCCTTCTATACCTTGATTGGTTTTGGTTCGATGACCTGGCATGGTCTGACCATCAACAAGGATACCTATGATGCGCTTCCGGCGGAAGTACGCGAAATCATGATGGAAGTAGCGCGCGACTATGAAGAGCAGACCGGTATCGTGAACCAGAGCGAATATGAAAGGCTCGTTGACGAACTTAGGGATCTGATCACAGTCAACGAAATCGATCCTGCGGTTCGCGCAGCCTGGGCAGAATCTCTGGCTGATTGGCCACAGTCCATGGCCGACGATCTCGAAGGACAAGGCCTGCCTGCCAAACAGGTTCTGAACCTGGTGCTCGACCGGGCGGAAGCCAATGGCTACGAATGGCCGGTCCGATATCAGATTAAATAGCAAGAACAGGGCGCATGGACTTTCATGCGCCCTTTTTTACATCCTGTGAGTGGCCCATGTTTCTTATTCGAATTGCGGACAATCTGACCCGGTTTCTGATGATCCTGGGTGCCGTCTGGGCGTTCATATTATGCTTCTTCATTTTGGCCGATATCATCTTCCGTGCAATGAACATGCCTCTGCATGGCACGAAGGAAATCGTCGCAAACTCCGTCGTGATGATTGTCTTTTTGCAGGTCGGTTTTGCGGTGCGCAGTGGCTCCATGCTTCGTGCGGACTTTCTGGTCTTGATGCTAAATCCCAAGGTACAGAAATTGCTCCTGGTACTAGGTTATCTTCTAGGCGCTCTGTTCTTCCTGTATTTGATGAAAGCAGGGATTACGCCGGCCTTGAGATCTTTTGCCAATGGTGAATTTGACGGTGAAGGTGCGCTTCGTGTGCCGGTTTGGCCGGCCCGTTTTGCAATAATTTTTGGCGCAGCGCTTGCCGGAATAAACTATCTCATTCTTTCAGCCATAGAACTCTTTGACCTGCGCGTTAAGCAGCTGGATATTTGATAAACGGAACATCACGTGTTTGATTTCTCAACCGCAATTCTAATGATCAGCCTGCTGCTATGCCTGGTATTTCTGGGTGTGCATGTGGCTGTCTCATTGGGCATTGCCAGCGCGGTGGGTATCTACCTCGTCACCGGCAAGTTGAGAATTGTCGAAGCTACGATGGCCTCGACCGCTGCTGAAGCGCTGCGAGATTTCACATTTGCGGTCATTCCGCTTTTCATGCTCATGGGAGAATTTATCGGCCGATCCGGGGCGATAACCGATATTTACGTCGCAATTAATCGTGGATTGAAGCGTATTCCTGCAAGACTGGCTGTGGCCACCGTATTGGGAAATACGATCTTCTCGTTCGTCACCGGCGTGTCGATCGCCTCGGCGGCGGCATTCTCACGAATCTCCTACCCCGAGATGAAACGCCATGGCTATGATCGCGGATTTGCACTTGGTGCCATTGCCGGATCGAGCTGTTTGGGAATGTTGATTCCGCCATCCGTTCTCATGATCGTATGGGGTATCCTTACCGAGCAATCGATCGGAAGACTGTTCCTGGCCGGCGTTCTTCCAGGTCTGCTGCTGGCGGCAATGTTCATCCTGTACATTTTCTTGACAGCAATACTCAAACCCGAAACCGTTGGTGCCGGGAGGGACACACAGGATTTGCCGGAAGATTCAGAAGAGGAAAGCGTTGATCTGCCTGAAGCGACAACCGGAGAATTTCTTGTCTCACTAATTGGCGTATGCGGCATCATCGCTGCAGTGCTTGGTGGCATCTGGTGGGGCGTATTCACGCCAACCGAGGGTGCCGGGGCCGGAGCCGCTTTGGCCCTGATACTTGCCTTGATCAAAGGCATGAACCCGAAAGGGTTCGTCGGCGCGATATACGCAGTGGGCAAAACCGCTGCACCAATTCTGATACTCTTGCTATTGGCAGCACTTTATTCCCGCGCCCTGGCAATGACAGGCGTCACCTCGGCAATCCGCGAGTTCTTCATCGCTTCCGGACTGGAAGCCTGGCAGGTGCTGGCCATCATCGTTTTCATATGGTTCATCCTGGGCATGATCATCGATTCGATCTCGATCATGCTTCTGACGGTGCCGATCGTCGAACCAGTCGCGCTTGCTTTCGGATTTGATCAGTTAAGTTTCGCAATAGTGGGAATTATCGCCATTGAAGCAGGCCTGCTGACACCGCCATTTGGACTGCTGATTTATACCGTAAAGGCTGCAATTCAGGATAATGAGGTCGGAGTCCATCAGATTTTCCTGGCTTCTATTCCCTATTGGGGAATCATGCTCACGGCAGTCTTGCTGATCGTGGCATTTCCGCAGATTGCAAACCTTTTGCCCAACTATGTGATGTAACAGAAAAACCAAACCCTGGAGAACCCCATGCCTGCATACTGGATCGCCCGCGCGAAGGTAAATGAGCCAGTCGCTTACAAAAAATATACCGACCAAGTTCCTGGAATCCTCGCAAAATATGGTGGAAAGGTACTGGCCCGAGGCGGCAATTATCAAATCATGGAAGGACCTGAGAAATTCCATCGTTTCGTTGTGATCGAGTTTCCAACCTTTGAAGACGGTGTCAAATGCTTCCAGTCAGACGAATACAATGAAGCTGCAAAACCTGGCCATCAGTCACTTCTCATGCCTGCTAGAAGTCTTGAATAGAGTACGTCTTAATGACTGAAAGGTAGAGGTATCCCATCACTACACACTTGGTGTC
>JBCCEP010000351.1:0-4261 GCA_039030215.1 Pseudomonadota bacterium | reverse complement strand
CGCCCTGGCTGGAGCGGGCTGATTTTGTTGCGTTTCAGGATAAGCGGGAAAGGGCGCGACTTGCGGCAAATATCGACATTGAGCCAGTTTCCCTTGCCGAGCGAGAGATCGCCGATCTCGTTTCCTTTCTGAATTCATTGACCGGCGAGCTTTCCGCCGATGGGCGATTGGGCAGGCCGGAGACGGTGCCTAGCGGACTTAAAGTGGATTAAACGGCTCATGGCTAAGATTTTGGTCACAGGCGTGGCGGTCATCGATTTTGTTTTTCAGATGGATGAGTTTCCTGACCGCCCGGAAAAGTACCGCACGCATGAAGCGGTGATTTCCGGTGGCGGATGCGCTGCCAATGCAGCCGTCGCGATTGCCCGGCTCGGCGGAGAGGCGATGCTTTCGTCGCGTCTGGGTGCTGATGCGGTTGGCGACATGATCGTTCAAGACATCAAAAATGAAGGCGTTGATTGCAATCTGGTCAAACGCTTTCAGGGTGCGCGCTCTTCATTTTCTTCCGTGTACCTGAATCGAGCCGGGGAGCGCCAGATTATGAATTTCCGGGATCCGGAACTGTCAATGAGCGGCGAGTGGTTGGCGAGGCTGATACCGGACGATCTAGATGCAATCCTCGCCGACACGAGATGGCCACAGGGTGCTGTGGTTGCAATGGAAGCTGCGAAGAAAGCCGGAATACCGGGCATCATGGATGCAGAAGCCCCGGTAGACGATGCTCGCGAAGCGCTGAAACTGGCAAGTCATGTGGCTTTTTCTGCGCAAGGACTTGCCGATTATTCCGGTTCCAGCGACCCGAAACAAGGGCTTGAGACAGTGGCAAAGGAAATAGGTGGGTGGCTGTGCTTCACCAATGGAGAGTTTGGCGTTGAAATATTGTCAGCAAACAAGAGCGACCACATTCCGGCATTTCCTGTCGAGGCCGTAGATACGCTTGGTGCGGGGGATGTCTGGCACGGAGCCTTCGCCTTGAAGCTTGCGGAGGACGCTGCAGAGGAAGAAGCCATCTTGTTTGCCAATGCCGCTGCCGCAATCAAATGCACACAATTGGGTGGGCGTCTGGGAACGCCGGACCGCAACGCCGTGGAAGAATTCATGAAGGGATATGAAATATGCAGTTAAGCCCCGGCAAACTTTGGGGAATGCGGCGTATGGCCGATGGCAACGGACATTTCAAGATGACTGCCGTCGACCAGCGACCTCCAATCAAGAATGCGATCGCAAAGCATTATGGAACAGACGAGGCACCCTATGAGGATGTTGCCCGCTTCAAGACAATGCTGATCGAAGTGCTGCAGGCTGAATCGACGGCCATGCTGCTTGATCCGCATTATGCCATTCCGGTCGGGCTGGATGAGCTGGATCCGCGCAAGGGCTTGATCGTGACATTAGAGGACTCGCTCTTCAGTGAATCTGATGGCGGTCGTATTTCGTCTGAAATAGACGATTGGTCGGTTGGGAAAATCAAGCGCATGGGCGGTGATGCAGTCAAGGTCCTGGCATGGTATCGGCCGGATGCGGCGCAGAGTGTGAAGAGCCGGCAACAGGCGTTTACAAAGCGCATCGGAGAAGCCTGCGCGCAATATGATATTCCCTTCCTGTTTGAGCTGCTGGTCTATCCGCTGGCCGGTGATACGGATCAAACCAAGGACTATGTCGAAATGAGCGGCAAGCTTGCCGATCATGTCCTTGAAAGCGTGGCGGAATTTGCAAAGCCGGAATATGGAGTTGACGTCTTCAAGCTGGAAAGTCCTGTGAATGCTGCAAATGTCCCCGGCGTGGGAAATGAGGGATCGGAGGAAGTCCAGGCAGTTTTCGACGAGATGGGCAGGCTGGCCGGGCGGCCTTGGGTCATGCTTTCGGCGGGTGCTAACAAGGATGCCTTTCGAAAGATCATGACCCATGCCTATCAGGCCGGGGCCTCCGGTTATCTAGCGGGTCGGGCGATATGGCTGGATGCGTTTTCCAACTTTCCAAATTGGGAACTGATCAGCAGCGAATTGCGGGGTGAAGCACTTGATTACATGCGGGATCTCAACAAACTGACCGATGAAAAGGCAATGCCGTTTCAGGATCACGCCATTTACGGTTCGACGGGCGCCAAATTCCAACCAGGCGACGCATCGTTTCGGCATGTCTATGAGGGTGTTTAAGTTCGATGGCCCGTCTTGTTGGAATATTGGCGCTTGCCCGACCGACATTTGATGTAGCGTTCGCCAATGAAACGCTTGCAGCCATGCTGGACGTGCTGGACAAGGCCGGTTTGGAACTGGTTGGCCCGCGTGAATTGTTGATGGATACAGAAGCCGCGCAATCTGCGCTGGCTGGCCTGATTGAGCGCAAGGTTGATACGATATTGGTGTTGCAGGTGACCTTCACCGATGCGGCGATGATTTGTGAAGTCGGCGAAGCGTTTCCGGGGCATCTGGCGATTTGGTCCGTTCCCGAACCCCGTATTGGCGGTCGGCTACGCCTTAATTCCTTTTGCGGCCTCAACCTCGCCAGCCATGCACTGGGATTGCGAGATCGTGCTTTTTCATACGTCTATGGTTCGCCGCAGGACGAAGATATTCTGGCGCGAATTTGCGCAGTGGTAGAACCGGAATCTCGTGTCGAGCCGATTGCACCGGAAACCGGAGCCGCTTCTGTCGATGAAGAAGCGCAGTCTATTGCGTCCTCATTGGCGGGTGCAAGAATCGGCAGGATCGGAGAACACCCGGTAGGATTTGATACCTGCGCCTATGATCGCGATGCATTGTCGGCGCTTGCCGGGATCGAGATTGACGAAATCGAACTTGATGAATTGTTTACTGCCGCGCATGACCTGGAGCCTGATCAGGTTGTCGATACAAAGGCGTTGGCTGAAAAACAATTGTGCGGTCTCGAGGATGTCGATCAGAAGCAACTCGACCGATCCTTGCGGCTGAAGGTTGCGCTGGATGAGTTACGCAAATCCGGTGGGCATGATGCGTTTGCAATTCGATGTTGGCCGGAAACCTTTACCGAATATGGCGGTGCTGTCTGCGGCCCGGTATCGATGATGGGGGAGAAGCGGATACCTTGCGCGTGTGAAGCTGACGTTTATGGTGCCTTGACCCAACTTCTTTTACAGCGGACTGCAAATGCGCCGGTTTTTCTGGCAGATGTCGTTGATATGGATATCGATGACGACACCGGTGTGATCTGGCATTGCGGCCAAGCGCCAATATCCATGGCTGCTTGCGATACGAAACCAAGTGCTACGATCCATACCAACAGGAAGATGCCGCTTCTCTATGAGTTTCCTCTTAAACCCGGCCGGGTGACATTCATGCGGATTAGCCAGGCGCGCGGAAATACGTTCATGGTGATTGGTTCAGGTGAAATCCTAGAACGCGATATGGCGTTTACGGGCACCTCCGGCGTTGTCCGATTTGACAAGGGTACAAAATCGGTCCTTGCAGATATGATCGGTGCGGGCCTTGAACATCATGTCGCGCTTGCCTATGGCGATCATTCTGAAAACTTGCGGCGGGTGGCTGCCGCGCTTGACCTTCCGGTTCTGGAGCTATGAGCCAACGATGACCATCAAATACGGAATTATCGGATGCGGCATGATGGGTGGCGAACACATCCGCAATATCAACCTGCTCGAGGGTGCGGAAGTCGTCGCCGTCACCGATCCCATCAAGGAAAACATCGAACAGGCCATGGCGCTTGCCGGTAATAATTGTCAACCATTCGCCAATGTTGGAGATCTTCTGGATAAGGGCGATTGTGATGCGCTGGTGATAGCTTCACCAAATCATACCCATCATGATTTGTTGATGGCGCTGGCTGACAGCGATCTGCCGATCCTGGCCGAAAAGCCTTTAGGTATATCGCTACAAGAGTGCGAGGCAATTGCTGATCGTTATGCAGGCCGTTCAGCACCTGTTTGGGTGGCAATGGAATATCGGTATATTGCGCCGGTGACGCGGTTAATTGATGCGTTGCACGACGGGACGGCCGGTGACGTGCAGATGATTTCCATCCGCGAATATCGTTATCCGTTTCTTGCGAAGCATGGCGATTGGAACCGGTTCAATGAAAAAACCGGCGGCACGCTGGTCGAGAAATGCTGTCATTTCTTCGATCTGATGCGGCTTTTATCGCAGAGCGAACCAATACGGATTTATGCGTCAGGCGGCATGAATGTGAACCATGTCGACGAGGAATATGATGGTGTGAAGCCGGACATACTCGACAATGCCTATGTCGTGGTGGATTTCGAGAACGG
>JBCCEP010000350.1:0-4280 GCA_039030215.1 Pseudomonadota bacterium | reverse complement strand
TCCACGACCCGTCCCCCATCCTCGCGCAATCGCACAAACACCTCTCCGGTTAGAGGTCGTGTTGTAACCGGAACATTTCCCAGATTGACATCAAGGCGTGCCTGGCCGGTTTCATCGGTCTTGGGCAAACCAGCCAATGTAATCAGATTTGCCAATCCGCCATCTTCGTCATCCAGGCCGAACTTGTATCCGGGCGCTGCAACTACTTCCCGCGTTGTCGAAACTCGCATTTCGCCCTCAAGTGCAAGACCACTTGCAGGTGCGCCATAAAGATATTGAGCATCCACGCTTAGTTCATTGGGTTCATTTTCCGAGAGCACCTCTGCCGCGGAAGTAAGGTCGAACTCGATCCGGTCCGGTACGAAATCCTCGACCAGCACCATCTTTTCGGCAACAGGATCACGTTCAGGATCGACATAAACGCCAATACGCCAGACCCCGCGCATCCCGTTTTCGGGAATGTCGAATGAGGTTTCATGCCCGCCCTGGCTCGGATTGTTTGAAACAAGGCGTTGAGCTTCGACCCCGTCCGGTCTCTGTAAGATAATTGTTAGCGGTAGTCCGTCGATTGCCTGACCGCCATCATCGCGTGCCAGTGAAACAGCATGAATGGATTCGCCGGGTCGATAGATACCACGATCGGTCCAGGTGAAAACGTCCACAGGTCCCGGTGCAGCCCGGCCTGTTACGCCACGGTCGGACAGGTCAAATCCGGCCCTGGCCAGATCAATGAAGACAAAGTCATTGCCATTCGTTCCGTCTTCCAGGCTGGCGGTAACCATTGTTGGCGCCCGCCCACCTGTACCGCGCATCAATCCGGGTTCAAACAGAACCACACCCTCATCATCACTCACCGAAGAGCCGAGGATTTCATTGTTCCGGGCAATCAGTGTCACTGTTGTTCCGGGTTTCGGCTTCGCGCTATCAAGAGACCGCGAAAAAACCCGCAGCCCGTCGGCACCTGCATAGGTCGTCAAGCCGATATCGGAAACGAGAAACCATTGCGTAGCCTGTGGAGACCAGTACTCGCTGTTTGAACCGCTTGCCTTGGCGGTTAGAATATAGATGCCGGGTTGCTTCGCCTCGAGAACCTCGCTGACCGGAAAGCTGGTCGTCACCTCCCGGTTCCGTTCGGTCTCCAGATCAAGTGTCCCCTTCCACACCGCCTCGCCCAGATCATCGCGAAGCTGATCTATGGAATATCCGCCCAATTGACTGAGGAAATCCGATCCACTCAGCAGATTTGCCAATGCCCGGTCTCCGATACGGAACATTTCCATTTCGGCCTTATCGGCATTAATACCGATGACCGGGATCCCTTGGCGCATCTGCCTGGGCAGCACGAAATTTTCTCCGGAAAATCGAACTGACGCCTGCCGGTCGCGGACATACGAATTGATGGTAACCGGAACTTCGAGCACTTCATCCACGGTCGAAGGCAAGCCCGCCCGGAATGCAATCTGATAGCTCTCGCCATGATCCAGACCGGTCACACAGATCTGCCGATCATCCACATCAATGGCCGCAGAGCCGCGGCCGTTCAAGGTAACGAAATCCGAATAGTCCACGCCCGTTTTGACCAAGGGTTCGCTGAATTGCACGCAAATTCGTGGATTATTACTCTCGGCATCAACCGTATTGCCGGTAATGCGAAAACCTTCACGTCTTCGCAAATCCTGATAAGTCGCTGCCAGTTCAGGCGAAGCAACAAGTTCGAGGCTATTTTTGTAGGCCGAAAGCGCCGGACGGAAAACGCTTTGATATTCCAGCGCTTCTCCGAGAAGTCTTAGAGCTTCCGCTCGTTTCGATGTCGTGCGGGATAATCGGTAGGCATTGATGGCAGTTTTTGATCCCATCTGCCTTATGTTCCAGTCCCCGCCGCCATTGGCGCGAACATAGCGCTGGATCAAACGGCTTGCCCTAAGCCACGTATCCACATTGTCGGGCTCACTGCCAGTCGCTAGCATGATGGTATTGGCACCGCCCTGTGTGTTTCCGGCAGCAAGCATCGAAGTCGCGGTACTCAAAAGTTCTCTGCTGTCTGCTATTGCTCCCCTGCCCGCCCGGCCTTCAGCCTCCTGCCGAAACGCCAACGCCTCGGCAACCTCATTTCCGGTCAGGAATTCAAGCTCGGGCGCCGGCCCAATATCCGGTTCGCGGGCGACTTCAATGATCTTTCCGGCAACCG
This sequence comes from Pseudomonadota bacterium, assembly GCA_039030215.1. Lineage (GTDB taxonomy): Bacteria > Pseudomonadota > Alphaproteobacteria > Rhizobiales > Rhizobiaceae > BOKV01. The sequence goes on along the minus strand of JBCCEP010000350.1, from coordinate 2,092 downwards.
CACCGTCAAAAGCCTTCAGTTCTCCAAAATCGCTTTTCAGAAAACACCATGCAGCATTTGTATTGTAGGTAAATGCCTTGCACTGCGGATCGTCAATGCAACTTTGCTGGCATTCCTGCAGGGTGACGTCCTGTTCCGCGCGCAGATCAAAACCGAAATAGTCGCTGTCAGGGGATATTTCGATTTCACGCTCAACTTCTTGAGCTGCAGCCGACATTACACCCGCGACAATTATCGAGATGGATATTAATGCTGCAGACAACCGAAACGTCATTCTAAATCTCCCACACTTTACTGACAGGTCGGGTGTGAGACTACGGCGGGATTGTGTCAACACCAACATCCCGCTTTGGTTTTCCGCCGATAAAATGGAAGCAAAACAGACAAGAATCTCACTTGCGAATCATTCTCAAAAGCCTTGACTTTTGCGAATAGTTCTCATATTCATTATCAATAACATGCCAACAGCTTGGGATCTGACCGGAAAAATTATGGTTAAAGTATTGAATTTCATGAGTTTTCGTCGTTTTTCGTTATTTTTCGTGTCAATGCTCTTCGCATTGGCGGTAGCAATTTTTCCGGCAAAATCTGAATCCGAGAAACTGAAAATCGTCGCCACGACCGGCATGATTGCCGATGCCGCATCGCGTATCGGTGGTGATCTGGTTGAGGTCACAGCGTTGATGGGACCAGGCGTTGATCCGCATTCCTATCGCCAGACGCGTTCCGACATTGTTGCGATGACCAGGGCCGATCTGGTCCTCTGGCATGGGCTTTATTTGGAGGCCCAGATGGAGGAATTTCTGAACAAGCTGGCAAACACACGCAATGTTGTCGCTGTTGCTGAAAGCCTGCCCGAAATCCTTCTCATTGGTCATGACGACTACGAAGACAAGAAGGATCCCCATATCTGGATGGACCCGAAACTGTGGTCAATGGTAATGCCGGCGATCAGCGCCGCTCTGACTTCTGTGCAACCGGAATCAAAAGCTGGTTTCGCTGCCAATGCAGAACAGTTTCAAAAGGAACTGGAAGAGCTTGCTGATTATGGAAAACGGGCCCTATCGACTGTGGAACCCCAAAGCCGGTTCCTGGTGACAGCCCATGACGCCTTTAACTACTTCGGTACTGCGCATGATTTCGAGGTCATCGGAATTCAGGGAATCTCGACCGAAAGCGAAGCCGGAATTAACCGCATGTCAGAACTGGTTGACCTTCTGGTCGACCGCCAGGTTGGTGCTGTCTTCGTTGAGTCCTCCGTTTCAGACCGCAACATTCGCGCGCTGATCGAAGGAGCGGCAGCACGTGGCCACGAAGTAAAGATAGGTGGCGAACTCTTCTCCGATGCGATGGGTGTGCCGGGAAGCTATGAGGGCACCTATCTGGGCATGCTTGATCACAATTTCACGACCATCACCAGCGCGCTTGGCGGTGATGTTCCTGCAAAAGGAATGTCTGGAATGCTTTCCCCGGAAAGCTGATCCTGCAGCGAAAGAGGACTTTTATGCAACCCGCCATAACACTAGCGACAGAATATGGGAAAGCCGTTGATATTGCGGCCAATGATGATCTGTCCCCGCTGGCCATCCGCGAATTGACTGTATCCTATGGTGAAAAGCCGGCGTTGTTTTCGGTTGATATGGTCATCCCCTCACAAAGCATGACGGCAATTGTCGGCCCGAATGGCGCTGGTAAGTCCACGCTGTTGAAAGCTGCGTTGGGGATCGTGCCCCGCCTTTCCGGCAATGTTCAGGTGTTCGGCGAACCAGTCGAGGAAATACGGAGCAAGATTGCCTATGTACCGCAACGCGCATCGGTCGATTGGGACTTCCCTGCCCGCGTGCTGGATGTCGTGATGATGGGGCTCTATCCCCAGATTGGCCTTCTGGGATTTATCAAGCCCGACCGTAAAAAACATGTCATGGAGTGCCTGGAACGTGTTGGCATGGCCGAATTTGCCGAACGTCAGATTGGACAGCTTTCCGGCGGGCAGCAACAACGCGTATTCCTGGCCCGGGCACTGGAGTAGAGATCGATTTCGGCGTTCGCTTCAGCAGCCTGGACATCGACCGACAACGCGCACTCTTCGGAC
>JBCCEP010000349.1:0-4296 GCA_039030215.1 Pseudomonadota bacterium | reverse complement strand
CGGAAAGCTGTCATTCCTGCCGGAATGTACAACAATGACGAAGACATTCAGACATTTGGTGTCGGTGCAACTTTTGTCACCAGTGCAGATGTACCCGAAGAGACCGTATATGTTGTGGTCAAGGCAGTTTTCGAGAACTTTGACCAGTTCAAGAAGCTGCATCCTGCATTTGCAAACCTGAAGCCTGAAGAGATGATCGCAGATTCTCTCTCAGCCCCGCTGCATGATGGCGCGGTAAAATACTACAAGGAAAAAGGCTGGATGTAATTCCAGACTACCGGGGCGCTTTCCGGCGCCCCGACCATTCCAATAAAAAAGGCGGCAGGTGAGATCACCCAATTGATGGCTCGACGGGGAGGTAGGTTTTATGAGTGCGGCAAGTGACAAGCTGGAGGAGTTCACAGCAACTGATACCGGGGGACGAAATCCCGTTGGCTGGGAAGGCAAGGTTATCTTCTGGGTCGCGCTTATATGGGCCTTGTTCCAACTCTATATTGCCTCCAACCTACCATTTCTGGTCCAGGAAACGATCGGATTTGGTGTCGTCACAAATTCCAATGCCAGACTAATTCATTTGTCGTTTGGGCTATTCCTGGCGTCTCTTGCTTTTCCGCTGTTCAGGAATTCCAGCAAAGATCATATCCCCTGGTATGACTGGCTGATTGGCGCGCTCGGCGTCATAAGCTGTCTCTACATCGTATGGTTTAGAAACGAGATTGCGCTCAGGGCCGGTCTTCCCACGACCGGAGACCTGATAATCTCTACAATGGGCATGATCCTGCTCTTTGTTACCGTCTACCGTGTTCTCGGCTTGCCGCTGATGATCGTTGCCGGCTGTTTCGTTCTTTATGTATTCTTTGGTGATGCACGCTGGTTGCCGGATGCAATGCAGTGGAAAGGAGCATCCTACGGAAAAGCCATGTGGCATTTCTGGATGCAGAACGAAGGTGTCTTTGGTGTCGCGCTCGGTGTATCAGCCTCGCTGATCTTTCTATTTGTGCTATTCGGATCGATTCTGGAAAAAGCCGGAGCTGGCAATTATTTCATCAAGATTTCCTTCGCGCTGCTCGGCCATTTCCGGGGCGGGCCGGCCAAGGCGGCGGTTGTTGCCTCGGCAATGAGCGGGCTTTATTCGGGTTCCTCGATTGCAAATACCGTCACGACCGGCACTTTCACAATCCCGCTGATGAAGCGAACCGGCTTCTCACCAGAGAAAGCAGGCGCGGTTGAGGTGGCGTCCTCTACCAACGGACAATTGACACCGCCGGTGATGGGCGCAGCGGCATTCTTGATCTCTGAATTTACCGGCGTAAGTTACACAGAAATCATCAAGCACGCGCTGGTGCCGGCGCTGGTCTCCTATATCGCGCTTGTCTACATCGTCCATCTAGAAGCGCTGAAAATGGGCCTGAAAGGGCTTGAGAAACCAACCTCGACAATGACTTTTGCCAGCAAGGTTATCGGCTTTCTGGGTGGATTCATCGGGATCGCGCTGCTCGGAATTGCGGTCTATTACGGACTTGGCTGGATCAAGTTCGCGCTACCGTCACTTGCGTTCCCGATTGTCATCGTCCTGTGTGCGGTTGCCTATCTCATTCTGCTTTGGCTGGCGTCCAAGCATGACGACCTCGTCGTCGATCCGCCGGACGCACCAATCCTTGAACTGCCACGTGCAGGCGCAACCGCCATTACCGGTCTGTACTATATCCTGCCGATCATCATTCTGATCTGGTGCATTATCGTTGAACGTCTGTCGCCGGGATTGTCGGCGTTCTGGGCGACCATCGCGATGATGACTGTCGCGCTGACCCAGCATCCACTGAAGGCCATGATGCGCGGTACCGGAAATCTTGGAGCCGCTTTCTCTCGCGGATTTGGCGAATGGCTGGACGGCATGATTGCCGGTTCGCGCAATATGATCGGCATTGCCGTTGCGACAGGCGCGGCGGGCGTTATTGTTGGCACAATATCGCTAACCGGCGCACACCAGGTTGTCGGAGAACTCGTCGAATTCCTTTCCGGCGGTCATCTGATGATCATGCTGATACTGGTTGCGATCATGAGCCTGATTCTGGGCATGGGATTGCCGACAACGGCCAACTATATTGTCGTATCGTCGCTTATGGCCCCGGTAATTCTGGCCCTAGCTGCAAAGAGCGGGTTAATCATTCCGCTGATCGCCGTCCATCTGTTTGTGTTCTATTTTGGTATTCTTGCCGATGATACACCGCCTGTGGGCCTCGCCGCCTTTGCTGCGGCAGCAATCTCGGGAGGGGACCCGATCAAGACCGGTATACAGGGCTTTGCCTATGATATCCGCACAGCCCTGCTGCCGTTCCTGTTCATCTTCAACACAGAGCTGTTGTTGATTGACGTTGGCTGGGCAAAGGCGATCTTTGTTTTCGTCGTAGCGGTCATTGCGATGTTATTATTTGCGTCTGCTACGCAAGGATTCTTCATCGTCCGCAATCGGATCTGGGAATCCGCCATATTGTTGCTGGTTGCCTTTACGTTGTTCAGGCCTGGATTCTGGCTGGATCAGATCTATCCGCCGTACAATGATACTGAGCCTTCCAAGGTTTTCGAAGTAGTGGGTGATGCTCCCGACAATGGCGTGCTGACCTTTGTTGTAAGCGGGCCGAACTTCGATACGGGCAAGGTCACATCCACGACCTTGCTGGTGCCGCTTGGCGACCGAAAGGAAGCCATTGAACGGCTGGAAGGTGCCGGACTGACAATCAATCTGGAAGATGGCCTGGCAAAGATTGACGAGCCGCTTCCACAAACACCGTTCTTCGAGAAGATTGGCAAGCTGTTCGACTTCTATGGCGATGATCCAGTCGTTGTTTCAAATGTGAGAGCTGAAGCCGAGCGGATGCCGAAGGAAGTGTTCTATATTCCGGCTTTGCTCCTCCTGGCTTTTGTGGTCTTGATGCAGCGTCGGCGCCGCCCTGTAGTAGCGACGTAAGGCAACAGTTCACGAGGGTATAAAACCAAGAACGAAGATTTTGAGGCCTGAAAGACCGTGAACCATATTTTCGGCCGCCATACCAAGATCAGCAATCCGGTAATTGCCGGTGGCGAAGGATGTTATTTGTTCGACCAGGATGGCAAGCGATATCTGGATGGATCGGGCGGTGCAGCGGTCTCCTGTCTGGGACATGGTGACAAGGAAGTCACCCAGGCGATCAAGGATCAGCTGGACAGAATCGCTTTTGCTCATACCGGTTTCTTTACGTCAGATCCGGCGGAAGAGTTAGCCGATCTCCTGATTGAACACGCGCCGGGGGATCTGGATCGCGTATATCTGGTTTCCGGGGGATCTGAAGCGATAGAAGCGGCACTGAAACTGGCCCGACAGTATTATCTGGAGATTGGGGAGAAGCACCGGCATCGGGTAATCGCCCGCCGTCAGAGCTATCATGGCAATACGCTGGGAGCACTGGCCGCCGGCGGCAATATGTGGCGCCGCGAACCCTTTGATCCCATCCTGGTCGAGACCAGTCACATCGCACCCTGCTATGAATATCGGGGGAGGCAGGAAGCAGAAAGCACTGAAGAATTCGGCAAGCGTGTCGCGGATGAACTGGAAACAGAGATTCTTCGGCTTGGACCGGAAACCGTGATGGCGTTCATTGCGGAGCCGGTGGTCGGAGCAACCGCTGGCGCTGTACCTGCTGTGGAAGGCTATTTCAAGCGTATTCGAGAGATATGCGACACCCATGGGGTATTGCTGATCCTTGATGAGGTTATGTGCGGCATGGGCCGGACCGGCAGCCTGTTCGCCTGCGAGCAAGAAGGAGTTTCGCCCGATATCTTGTGTATGGCAAAGGGTCTTGGCGCCGGTTACCAGCCGATTGGTGCCATGCTTTGTTCAAAGACAATCTATGAGACGATTGAAAGGGGTAGTGGCTTGTTTCAGCATGGCCACACCTATATGGCCCATCCTACGGCCTGTGCCGCCGGTGTTGCAGTGGTCAATGCGATTCTGAACCGGGGGCTGGTCGATCGGGTCCAGTTACAGGGTTCCAAGTTGAGGCAAAGGCTGGAAGAAGCGTTTTCCCAGCACCCGCATGTGGGCGACATTCGTGGTCGAGGACTGTTCCTGGGCCTGGAATTTGTCGAGGACCGGGCAACGAAATCGACTTTCGAACCGGCACTTGGGCTGCACAAGAAGATGAAGGCCAATGCGTTTTCGCAAGGGTTGGTTTGTTATCCGGGCGGCGGAACTGTTGATGGAAAACGGGGCGACCACATGTTGCTGGCACCACCTTATATTATCGAGGATGCGCAGAT
>JBCCEP010000348.1:0-4310 GCA_039030215.1 Pseudomonadota bacterium | reverse complement strand
GATACCCGCGCCGGCGATTGCAAAAAGTGTCGAGGTGGTCAGGCAAAACAATATGCTCCACCAGATTGTGCCGCGTAACAGCGAAAACTGCTCGCGGGTTTGATATTCGGAGATGAACCGAACGATCGAGACCTGAACACCAAAGCAGGTGAGGCCGCCAAGCACGGATACCCCGACCCATACGGCAACAAATATTCCGTATTCGAATTCTGCGACCCACCGCGCGAGAAGAACCTGGGAGAAATAGGCAATAACGGCGCTTATGACCCGAATTGCAAAGACAAAGAACATGGTCCTGAGCGAGACGGACCGGTCATCGGTCCCTGTCAGGATCATTTCAGCCAGCACAAATCCGGCCCGCATTTTCTCTGCGAGCGGCTCAGGTAGTAGCCGATCTGAAATATTTTGCGGCTTTTTGAGCACGTACTACTCCGGGTCTATCCGGCTATTCATGCCACAAAGCTTTTAACAAAGGGTTGGAATTGGCGAATTCAGGCGCTGAATCCACCATCATCCAGAAATGCCTGTTCGGCGGGTGTCGTATGGCGGTTCAATACCGGATTTCTGTGCGGAAAGCGGCCAAATCGCTTGATAACGTCACGATGAATGATCGCATATTTGACGTTTTCATCACCGCAATGGCAGTGCATCAACTCGACGCATCGGTCCTGGTCGTCAATCGACTCGCTGTGCATTAGCGGCATGATGAAGAAAGGCATTAGCTCCTCATCGACCTCCAGATGAAAATCGTTATCAATCGCGTGTTTGGCGGCTTCAAGTGCAAGATGGTCCGCCGCAAAGGCGCGGGGATCCTTTCTGAACATGTTCCTCGAAAACTGGTCCAGTACTAAAATCAATCCAAGACTGGATTGTGCGTTTTCCTGCCAGGAGGAGAGCTTACCCGCAGCTGCGAGTTCGTAAGTCGGCAAAAAACGTTCCCGGATGGCTCTGTCTATCTCGTCATCCTGCTTGAACCAGCAATCCTTGCCAATCGACTTCCAGTACGAGATGACCTCATCATAGGAAACTGCCCCGTTTTGATCAGTAGTATCGGAATTTTGCATTGCCATTGCTCCGTCTTGAGCTTTAACGATAGTTGAAGGGAGACAAGGCGTATAGACGCCTGGATTATCATTGTGGGAATTGAGTTGGATAGATGACGATCAAAGTTCTTGATCTTAGAGGCCTGAAATGTCCATTGCCGGTGCTAAAAACCCGCAAGGCGATGAAGGAACTTGCGCCTGGTAATCAGATCTGGGTGGAGACAACCGACCCTCTGGCGGCAATCGACATGCCGAATTTTTGCCAGGAAAGTGGTCATCGTCTCGTGGAAACGGCTGAAAATGATAATGGATTACGCTTTTTGATCGAAAAGGCTTAGAAAGACCGAACCTTTCAATCTCGGTAATTACCGGAAATTGCCAATGGATTGTCGATCAACGCGGCTTCGTCCGGTGTGTCCACTGCCGGGACTCCGACAAATCCAAAGAACAGCCGTTCAATAAACGCCCGATCCAGTCCATGCGTAATGATGACAATACGGGTTGAATGATCCTCGTCCGGCCATTCTTCCAGTTCCACAGGTTCATGGAATGTCTGGTGGACGCCGTGAATTATCAGCGGGCCTTTGTGCCCGGTTACCGAAACCAGGCCCTTGATCCGTAAGATCGCGTTGCCATGGGCGGATGCCAATAGTTCGCAGAAAGCCTCCAATGCGCGCCTGGAGATAGGTTTATCGGTTCTCAATGTCACCGGCGAGATCTTGGAAGAGCCAGTATCGGCGTGGTGATGTTTTTCCGATTTGGATTTCGGTGTCTGCCAATTGCCCGATGCTACAGACATGGCGTCATCAAGGAATTCTGCGCCCGGCGCCCTCAGTTCCTTCCGATCAACAATTGTCGCTGAAGGATTAAGTTCGCGAAGAAACCTTGTGATGCGCGCTATCTCGGCGTCTTGAAAGGGGCTGTCGAGCATGTCCGTCTTGGTCATGATTATCGCGTCTGCCAACGCGATTTGACGGGCTGGTTCCTCGTAGATATCGACCTGAGTATCGATGTTGAGCACATCGACAAGCGTGATTACCGAACCGATCGAGCATTTCCGATCTATTTCAGGATGGGCCAGAATCGATTGGATCATGGGGCCTGGATCGGCAAGGCCGGTGGCCTCTATGATAACCCGATCAAGTGTCTCCAGGGGAAGCGCAGCCAAGGTATCGGTTAACTGGCTGCGGATCGAACAACAAAGACATCCGTTGGAAAGTTCGATAATTTCTTCGCCTGTGGATTCAACGAAGTTATGGTCCAGACCGATATCACCAAATTCGTTGATGATTACCGCGGTGCCTTTTAAATCAGCGCTTAGCAACATTTCATTCAACAGCGTGGTCTTTCCCGATCCCAGAAAACCTGAAAGGATGAATACCGGAGTCCTGTTGCTTTTGATGTCGTTGTTTTTGGTCATGTTCAGTTTGGCCGCCAGATCGGCACCGGAACTAATCCGCGTATTTTTCCCAGGTTCTGTGCACGTTCGCCATCAATGTCAAATCTGACATATTCGGGCCGCGGTGAGGGTACGGGTATTTTACCCTTTGGTGCAAGCTGTTCGGATGCATAGGCGTCGCTGGGTGGAGCATCTATGCCACCGACCGCCACCAATAGGGGCTGTCTTGTTTTTTTCCGCGGCTCAAGAAAGGGTGAATCTATCTTTGCGGCCCCGGCGCCCGGATCATATCGATTGGCGCGTGCCTGTTCGCTGCACATTTTTGGTCGCTGGCTTGATGCAGCCGCGGAATTGCCCAAGGAGGCATAGTTGGAAATTTGTGGTCCGGTCCGGCTTTCAAATCCCGAGGTCATCAGCTTTGCGGCGGTGATGGCACGTTCTGATTGCGAAAACGCTCCCAGGACTACGGCAATTAATTGCCGCTCACCGCGGGTTGCCGAAGCAACCATATTGTATCCGGACGCGCAGACAAAACCTGTTTTCATTCCGTCAGCGCCTGCATAACGTTCCAGCAGCAGGTTATAGGAATAGTGCACTTTTTCGCTGGTCTTGATCGCGGGAATTGAGAAATATTCGGCATATTCAGGAAATTCATCCAGGATCGCCCGTGCCAGCAATGCCATGTCGCGGGCTGTGACATATTGCTCGGTTGAGTGCAGCCCATGGGGATTGGCGAAAGCGCTATCATTCATGCCCAAACGCCCTGCTTCTGCATTCATCTGCGCGACAAAATTGTCGACAGTGCCGGAGACTGCTTCGGCCAGGGCAACCGCAACATCGTTCGCGCTTTTGACAACGAGAATTTTCATGGCGGTATCAAGCCGCATGCGAGTTCCTCTTATGTAACCCATTTTCGACGGTGGCTGGCGGGTCGCCAGCCGGGACATTACAACCGGAGATCCGGCCTGAATTTCGCCGGCCTTGATTGCCCTAAGCGCTACATAGACGGTCATGAGCTTGGTAAGAGACGCCGGATACCAACGCTGGAAAGGCTGATTTTCAGACAGGACAACGCCTGAGGCCCTGTCCACGACCAGGAACGGAAAATCCTGTGCCTGTGCTCTGGCTGGGGTCAAGGCAACCATCGCGGCAAGAAAGAGCCCGACAAATGATAGAATTCGCCAATCGAGGTCTGCCGCTTGCCTGTTGAATTGGATCATCTTGAACCTTGATTCCTGCATTTCATATACAATCTAACTTGGAACATGCGCAGCAATGATATTGTATGTGGGCCTCGAAGCGTTTTTGTCATCTGCTAATGACAAAGAAACAAGGTCGCGTCCAGCGGGTTCGGTACCGCATGGCCGACGAGTTTAGAAACCAACGGAAATTTGTCCGGAGACAAGATGCCGATTATCAACAGAATGGCCGAGCTTCATGACGAGATTACAGCATGGCGCCGAGATTTTCATACAACGCCGGAATTATTGTACGACGTGCACAAAACCGCTGCCAAGGTTTCGGAAATGCTTCGGGATTTTGGATGCGATGACGTTGTCGAGGGAATAGGGCGGACCGGCGTCGTCGGCATTATCGAGGGCAAAAATGCCGATGATGGACCGGTAATCGGCCTGCGCGCGGATATGGATGCCCTGCCGATCGAGGAAACGAGCGGAAAACCCTGGGCGTCGAAGGAGAGGGGCAAGATGCATGCCTGTGGGCATGACGGTCATACTGCCATGTTGTTGGGTGCCGCACGCTATTTGAGTGAAACGCGGAATTTTTCGGGCAAGGTCGCCTTGATATTCCAGCCTGCCGAGGAAGGCGGAGCTGGCGGACGGGCCATGGTGGAAGACGGCTTGATGGAG
>JBCCEP010000347.1:0-4352 GCA_039030215.1 Pseudomonadota bacterium | reverse complement strand
GGTGATCATGGTTGCCCAGCCATTGGCATAGGCCCACCAGATCAGGCATTCGAAGAATGTCAGAAAGTGGATCGCCACATATGACCACACCATGTTGTCATGGACCTGATTTCTGAAATGGAAAATCTTGGCGCCTTTCATCATCGGGCGCATGTCGTAGCGATATTCGTCTCCCTGAACCCTGAGAATCCACAAAAGCAGATGCAGTCCACCGGCAACCACGGTGAGGAGTATGATGTTCTTCAGCCAGACCTCGAAGATCCAGCCAAAATCAATTGTTTTTGCCCGGGATATATCGGGTGTGAACCATGTCCAGCTGATTACGGCTATGACCAAAAAAATCAGACGGGTGCCGAGCGGATTCCAGCTTTTCAACAGATAAGTAATGGATGCAAGTGGTCGCAGCGGCCAATCCCAATAGGGCGCGAGCTGCAAAGGCAAAGGCGGCGTGAAGTTCCAGACCTTTCGTATTGCCTCGTTCGGCGTATCGGGTGCGGTCATCGCGAGACGTCCCGCAGTCAGGTAGAGCTTCTGGAACGGGCTACCGCCGCATCCTTCAGGGGTTTGCGCACGTTCTTGAGAATTACGTCAGGGTCATACGGATTTCGTTCGAACACCTCCCTCACCATCGGGGCAAAGAACTCGAGCGGAAGGTCGTCATAGTCAGGGTCGAAACTTGCCTGATCCCAGTGCTCACAGAACTCAGCGCAGTCATCAAAATAGATGTGGCCGCGATGCCGTTCTCTCTTGTGCTGATCAAAGCCGTCCAGATGATGCCCATAGTACAACATCTGAAAATCGCCATGTGTACTCACGCACCAAGCGCATTGTTCCCGTATAAAGGGTTTCAGAATGGTCGCAGCGTATTCATCGTGATTATAAGGTGCGTAAATGTCACCGATGTCATGCAAAAGCGCTGCAACAACCCAATCTATATCAGCGCCGTCGCGCCATGCCCGGCTTGCAGTTTGTACCGAATGTCCAAGCCGTGTGATTTGATATCCGGACAGGCTCTTATCCAAATCGACCAAAGCCTGTAACAGGCGGTCAGCAGTGTGTCTGGTATGCTCGATTTCATGGGCCGTCAGGAATTCATACTCTTCCCTGGTTCCGTCCTTCATCCGGGTAAACGCAACCTTGTCCATATTGAACTGTCTCCCTGTTAGATTACCATTAAAAATAAATGATAATTCTATTGGCTTAAATTCCTAAAAATAATAGGCTAGGATAACATTTTATTATTCTTGATAGGGAAGTGAGCAATGCGCCGCCGACTGCCGCCACTTAATGCGCTACTGGCCTTTGAAGCTGCTGCCAGGACAGGGGGCTTTACGCGCGCGGCGAAAGAACTTGGTGTGGCCCAGCCTGCGATTACCCGTCACATATCCAATCTGGAGCAATGGATGGGCGTCGAACTGTTCAAGCGTAAGGGGAATTCAGTAGAGTTGAGCGCAGATGGTTATGCCGTTGCCGACCTGGTTACGCCTGTATTTGATCGGCTGGAGCTCGGGTTTGGAAAATTTGCCTCGATGCGGGAAGACGAAATCGTAATAGGGGCGTCATTCGGCATCATGCATATGTGGTTGATGCCTCAGATCACAGCCATGAGAGGCGCTGTTGGGGGAGCAAGCATCAATTTTCTAACTTCTGAGAATTATACCGATTTTGAGGATCCAAATGTCGATCTTTCCATCCAGTTTGGAACCGGTGATTGGCCCGGGAGAAATGCAAGTCTTGTCTTTACCGAAACGACACATGTGATTGCCTCACCTGATTTTTTGAGACGCAATCCCGTTATCGACGAAAAGGACCTGGCAGGCACCCTCGAATCGGAATGGCTGCTGGAACATGGCGATCCCTACAATTACGGATGGATGACCTGGCAATCATGGTTTTCATTTCACGGACTTCAAATGCCGGAGTTACCCAGAAGCAGGGACATCTATAACTACCCGACCGTGCTTGACATGGTGCGATGCGGCGAGGGCGTGGCACTAGGTTATGTCGGCCTGGACGACCACCTGGTAAATTCCGGCGATATTGTCAGGTTGGGACCGCCGCTACACCGTCCCAATTTTGGATACTATCTTTTGTCTTCTTCCAGAAAGAAGCCGAGCGTAGCTTGCAAGGAACTTATCAGCCTGCTCACCAGTTCAGTCTTATCGAAATAGGAATTTGGACGGTTTCCGATCCGGTTCCTGCGTGCTTAAGTCGGCAGCGGTAGAATTCAACGCCAAGGATTAGCAATGTCACTTTATCCGCCCCCGCAGACGATGGAAGCCAGGGTCTGGACCAGCATGCCGGCCCAGTTCCGGATCAAGGACATCAGTACGGAATGGGCAGTTGCGAACAAGCCGGGACACAAAATCGATTGTTTTCTTGAAGGGCCGAGCTTCGATCTGGATGGCAATTTCTGGGTGACCGATATTCCTCATGGTCGGATTTTTCGAATCTCGCCGGATGGAGAATGGACGCTCGTTACGCAATATGACGGATGGCCGAACGGGCTGAAAATTCACCGTGACGGTCGTGTTTTTCTGGCAGACTACAAGAACGGGATCATGTGCCTGGATCCAAAAACCGGAACAATCGAGCCAGTCGTCTGGCACAGAAATTCAGAACATTTCCGCGGATGCAATGATCTGATCTTCGACAGTCAAGGACGGCTCTATTTTACCGATCAGGGTCAGAGTGGCATGCATATGCCCAATGGCAGAGTCTATCGCTACGACCCGGAATCTGGGCGTCTCGATCTGTTGATCGAGTCCGGCCCGAGCCCGAATGGATTGGTGATGAACGAAGCCGAGGATGTCCTTTACGTGGCAATGACACGCGGTAACAGCGTCTGGAGACTGCCGCTCATGGTTGATGGTGGTGTTTCAAAAGTCGGTATTTTTCTCCAGTTGTCCGGCGGCCTGTCCGGTCCAGACGGCTTGGCACTGGATAACACCGGAGGTATTTGGGTTGCCCATGCGGGCAATGGCTGCGTTTGGGGGTTTAACCGGACCGGCGAACCGCTATACCGGGTCAAGAGCGAAACCGGGATGACCACGACGAATATGGCTTTCGGTGGCGCCGAAAATTCAGAGCTGTTTATTACCGAATCCGATACCGGGAACATTCTACGCGTTGACGTTGGAATACCGGGTCGGTTGATGTATTCGCATATGGGTTAGGCGGGTCTGAATTCTCTCATAAATCGGATGTGAGGAAGCAGGTATTCAGGCTTCTATCTGGGATCCAGCAGCGCAGGGTCAACTTCTGAACGGTTATTCCCACGACGGATATTGTCCAAATATACCATCATGTCTCCATCTCGGCAGAAACGTACATCTTCGTCGGTGTTTTCGGAGCGAATTATCGTGCAAATGTCAGCATAAATTCCGGCCTTGAAATATTGGGTCGGGTCGGTGCGAGCCAGACACCGGCGACTTTCTCCACAACGGGTCTTGGCGTCATTTCCGATAGGTCCGGTAACGCGGCCGATGAAGTTTCCATCGGCCCAAACCTCCACGATCCCATCAACCAGATCGCGTTTGATGAACACCGCCAGATCGACCCAATTGCCATAGGGGTTGGGCAGGGGCTGTGCGGCCTCGATTTTCAAACGGTCACGACAGTTTGGCTTTATATCTGCCGATGCTGTTGTTGCGGTTATGGCTTCAGCCTGTTCCCATCCCATGGTCACCAGGGATCGGCAACGACTATCCTGAACAGAAAGATGGAATACGCCGTTGTCGTAGCGCAGTGCTGCAAATGGGCTGGCGCCGCCTTGTTCCTTCCATTCTGCCAATATGGTGCGGATTGATCCCTGCCGTGGAACCTCGCCTTCAACCCGCAGGCTGAAGCCATACCAGGCAGGTGTACCGGCCAGAATGCGGTATTTGTGGGCCAAGCGGATCTGATTGCGCATGCAGTTATCAGATGGGCGGCTAGGACTGCAGGGAAATTCGGGCTTGCCAGTTAACATCAGCGCATTTGTGCCGCTGCGCACGATGTCCTGCTGGATGACTGGCTGGTGGATCTGCTTGAGATACCATTTCGCGTCATCAAGTTTTCTGTTCTCAAATGTGCCCTCGAACTCAATATCGGCGCACAATGCGGTAGATGGAGCTGCCAGGCTAAGCAGTAATCCTGCGAACATCCAAAGGCCGGTTATGAGGTTCTTTCTCAATGCTGTGCTCCGTTAGTTGCCGCGATACCCTAAACGCAAGCGGTGTATTTTCAACCTAATGCCGAATTTCGAACCTGATTGAAATCTTTTCAAAAATCCAAAAAAGAGAACCCGGCACGTGGCCGGGTTCTTCTTTACAGGGAGATCTTGGTTTTGCTCTAGGGAGCCTGAACCACTC
>JBCCEP010000346.1:0-4358 GCA_039030215.1 Pseudomonadota bacterium | reverse complement strand
GGCTGCTGATATAGACGGTGCGCCAGGGGCTACGCGAACCGTTGTATTGAACCGGATGGAGCAGGAAGGCAGTTGGGACCAGGATGCCGAGATAAACTTCACGCGGTTTTTCAACAGCACGCCTATGGCAATTGCTGCCATTGGCAAGGATGGCGGCATACGCAGAACCAATGCGCCTTTCCAGCGGATGTTTGGCGATGTGGTGGAGAGCAAGGGCGGGATCAAATCCGTCTCGTTTACCGATCTTGCAGATGAGTCGAGTAGGGAAGCGCTAAAGTCGGCAATGAAAGCTGCAATTGCAGGTCAGGCCAAGATCGCGCCCGTTGATGTTCTGGTACCCGGCGAAGAAGATCTGAGCGCACGGATTTATGTCAGCCCGGTAAATGTCGGGGATGACGGGGGCAAAAACAATGCTGACGAAGAAGACAACCAGGTTCTGATTCATGTGCTGGACATGACGGAACAGCGGGCGCTTGAACAGCAGTTTGCGCAGGGGCAGAAAATGCAGGCAGTGGGCCAGCTTGCCGGTGGCGTTGCCCATGATTTCAACAATGTGCTCACCGCGATTATTGGTTTCTCCGATTTGCTGCTGGCCAATCATCGGCCATCTGATCCCTCTTTCCAGGACATCATGAACATCAAGCAGAATGCCAACCGGGCGGCGAGCCTGGTACGGCAATTGCTGGCCTTCTCGCGGCGGCAGACATTGCGGCCGCAAATTCTGCAATTGGGTGATGTGCTTTCGGATCTGCGGATGTTGCTGGGCAGATTGCTGGGTGAAACTGTGGAGCTTGAGGTCAAGCATGGTCGGGACTTGTGGCCGGTCAAAGCGGATTTGTCACAGTTCGAACAGGTTATTGTAAACCTTGCGGTTAATGCGCGCGACGCGATGCCGGACGGTGGCAAACTGTCGATCCGGACCTCGAATTTTCCGGAAGAAGATTTCGATGACGAGGTAATCTACAAGGGCATGCCACCGGCAGATTATGTTCTGATCGAAGTGGAGGACCGGGGCACCGGCATTAGTGAAAAGGTGCTTGAGAAGATTTTCGAGCCGTTTTTCTCCACCAAGGAGGTCGGAAAGGGAACGGGACTGGGGCTTTCCACCGTTTACGGGATCATCAAGCAGACTGGCGGGTTCATTTACCCCGAAAGCGAAGTGGGAAAGGGGACCTTGTTCCGGGTGTTTCTGCCCCGGCATGATGAGGAAGAAGAATTCTCGGAAGATTCAGAAGAACCTGCCGAGGAGGCAAATGCGGAGGACGGCGACAAGAAGCGCGACCTCACCGGCAATGCGACGCTCCTGCTTGTTGAAGACGAAGATGCGGTCCGGGCATTTGCAACGCGGGCATTGATGTCTCGTGGCTATACCGTTCATGAGGCGTCCAGCGGCGTTGAGGCGTTGGAGGTATTCGAGGATGAAGGTCCGATCTTCGATCTGGTTATTTCGGATGTGGTCATGCCGGAAATGGATGGTCCGACCTTGTTTACCGAATTGCGTGGTCAGCACCCGGATTTGAAATTCATCTTCATGTCCGGTTATGCGGAAGAGGCGTTTGCAAAGAACCTGCCTGACCCTGAAAGCCAAAAATTCGGTTTCCTGCCCAAACCATTCTCGCTCAAGCAACTGGCCACGACCGTAAAAGAAATTCTTGAGAGCCCGGATTAAACCGATACTTGTCCGTTTGCGCATCTGGTCTTGATGAACCAAGCGCTATATTTCATGGTGAACGGCAAATGGTTGCCGTTTCCGGTCGATGAGTATCACCCCCAATGAATGATCACAGCACGAAGCAGAAATTTCAAAAATCCTTTACTCAGCAGGAAGCTATTCCCGACGAGGGCATTCGGCAAGCGGTTGAGATTCTGGGTACCGGCAAGTTGCATCGATACAATACCGGTGAAGGTGAAACGAGCGAAGTTGCACAGCTGGAGACGGAATATGCGAAGTGGCAAGGCAGCCGTTATTGCCTTGCAGTAACCTCCGGAGGGCAGGCGATCCAGATCGCATTGCGAGCGGTTGGTGTTCGCCCCGGCGATAAAGTTCTCGCAAATGCCTATACGCTGGCGCCGGTTCCGGGAGCGATCCATGCGGTCGGGGCAAAACCCGTATTTGTCGAGATTGATGATGATTGGCTGACCGATCTTGATGATTTACGCGCCAAGGCAGAATCGAGCGGCGCGAAATATCTGTTGTTGTCGCATATGCGAGGGCACATTTGCGATATGGATCGGGTGGTCGAAATCTGCGACGAATTGGGGATCAAACTGATTGAGGATTGCGCCCATACAATGGGTGCGAAATGGCGAGGCGCACGTTCCGGCAATTTCGGTGCGGTGGCCTGTTTTTCGACACAGACCTATAAGCACATGAACTCGGGCGAGGGTGGTCTGCTGACGACAGATGATGCGGAGATCGCGGCCAGAGCCACGATCATGTCGGGTTCCTACATGCTTTATCCGCGCCACGGTGCCTCACCGCCGGCGGAAGCGTTTGAGAAAATCCGGCTGGAAAATCCGAACTGTTCGGCGAGACTGGATAATCTAAGGGCGGCAATCCTCCGTGCTCAGCTACCTAATCTGGATGCCAATATCAAGCGTTGGAACGAACGCTATCAGGCGTTGGAGGCTGGGCTCGCAGATGCACCCAATATCCGTGTAGTTCCGCGCAACCAAGCCGAGTTTTATGTCGGCTCGTCCTTCCAGTTTCACGTGGATGCCGGGGCGCAGCAGATCATTGATTTTGTTGCGCGGTGTTACGCGCGAGGCGTCGAGATCAAGTGGTTCGGAGCCGAGGAACCGGCCGGTTTCACCAGCCGCTATGACAGCTGGAAGTATTTTGGCGAATTGCCGGAATTACCCAAGACCCTTTCTGTTCTTGCGACGACCTGCGATGTCCGCGTGCCACTGACGTTTTCACTGGCGGATTGCGCACTGATTGCCCAGATCATTGGGGAAGAGGCGGCACAAATCTGACTGGTCTCAGTCCGATTTCCAGCAAACAAAAAAGCCGCCGATGAGGTACCAACGGCGGCTTTTGTTTTGGTTGGCTGTCGATCAGCCCTTGCCCTTCCAGGGCACCAGCCAGTTTTCGGCCATGCGCATCAGGATATCGATGCCGTATCCGATGACGCCAATCAATATGATACCCATGATAACGATGTCGGTAAGCTGGAACTTGGATGCCACCATAATCATCATGCCTGCACCCTTTTCAGCAGCGACCAGTTCTGCCGCGACCACCGTGCCCCAACAGACGCCCATGGCAACGCGTGCGCCGGTAAATATCTCCGGCAGTGAATTGGGGACAATCACATGCCAAAGCACCTGGGCTTTCGAGGCGCCAAGCGAGTATGCGGCGTGCACTTTTGAAATCCGGACACCTGAGACACCTGCTCTGGCGGCAATGGTCATGATCCACAAGGAAGCCAGGAACAACAGGATGATCTTGCCGACCTCACCAATGCCGGCCCAGATGATGACCAGCGGGATCAAAGCGAGCGGCGGGACCGGGCGCATGAACTCCACGATCGGATCGAACCAGCCGCGGAACCAGTCTGACAGGCCCATTGCATAACCAAGCGGAATGCCAACAATCGCGCCGGCAATAAAGCCGGCGATGACGCGAAAGAGCGACCATCCGAGGTGTTCGAGCAAGGTGGAATTTTGATAGCCGGTGCTGGCGATCTCGACCAGTCGTGACCAGACCGCTTCGGGTGCCGGAAGCCAAATCGGTTCCATCTGCCAGCCGGTCGCAGGCTTGTAGTTCAGTGTGCCCTTCGCAGTCATGGCAACGGTGCCGGATTCAACCTTCACCTCACCGCCTGGTTCAATCGGCTGCCCATCCACCGCCACGATCTTGGCGCCTTCGTCGCGTCCCAGTTCGTCGTTCTGGTCAACCCGGATGAGTTTTGAACGCCAGGCGCCGACTGTATAGGTGTCGTTCTTGGCAAAACCGTCGCCTTCCTCAATTTCGGTTTCTTTTACATCTTCACCGACCCTGAATACGCGGACATCGACGGTTGCTTCATCCTTTGAGCCGTCCTCTGCCTCGACCGTGTAGGTGAACTGTGTATCGCCCACAAAGGGACCGGGCGCATGAATGGGAACCAATTTGGAACCGGTGAACGCACCCCAGATCAGAAATATTGTGACGACTGAAATGACCGATGCCACGCGGTTGGCGGAGACGGCGCTTTCATCCCCGAAGGTGACCGTTTTAAGCGACGTAAAATCGTGCCTTTCGGCCATTGTCTTTGTAATGGCCCGTACAACGAAGAAAGCCAGCGCGAAGATGGCGACATAAATCAGAAAGATAATCATGCCGCTTCCTCCGTACGGCCCATGATTTCTTCTTC
>JBCCEP010000345.1:0-4409 GCA_039030215.1 Pseudomonadota bacterium | reverse complement strand
TCAACTGTTGCCGGAAAAGTCGGTTATGCAATGCATCCGATGGGCGTGCGGCGCGGAAGCCAGACCGGTGGATTTGGCATTGCTATTCCGAAAAACTCCAAGAACAAGGAAGCAGCCTTCCTGTTGATGCAGTGGCTGACCTCCAAAAAGGGCGACAAGCTCGTTGCAATGGCAGGCGGCAACCCGTCACGCTTCTCCACCTATCAGGATGCTGAATTGAATGAGAAATATCCTTATTCGGCGACCTTTGGTGAAGCTCTCAAATATGCCGATCCTGACTGGCGTCCAATCATCCCGACATGGGGCAAGATCAATGCCGATATCGGTACGACAATGTCCAAGGTATTGACGGAAGATCTCGATCCGCAGGAAGCCCTTGATGGTGTCGCCGATCGCGCAAAGGCCATCATGGATGAAGCAGGATATTACACCTGGAACTAAATCCTCCCGGAACCGGGTCGGCAATTCAGATCCGTTGTCGGCCCGGGACTGCACTTGAAGCGATGAAAACTAGCCAATCCGGACTCCGGCCATGCAAACCGCAAATATAAATCGGCTGACACCGTATATGTTTCTAGCACCAGCGCTTGCCATCCTGGTTTTCGCGCTACTGTATCCGATTGGCTACATGATTTATGCCAGTTTTCTCGACTGGAATCCGAGCCAGCGCATAGGCGAGGCAGAGTTCATCGGTTTGCGCAATTACGTCAATTTGCTGGGTGATGAGAGTTTCCGGGAGAGTTTTGCCGTAACAATAAAATTTGCCGCTCTTGTCGTTTTTCTGGAAATGTTGGCAGGTGTCGGCCTTGCATTGCTGCTTGACCGTAGCATCCGGGGCATGAGCGTGCTGCGCACCGTATTCATCCTTCCCATGATGATTGCTCCCATCGTCGTCGGCCTGATGTGGCGTTACATGTACCATCCGACGGTGGGCATCTTTAATCGCACGCTTAAATCGCTCGGTTTTGAACCCATTCCCTGGCTGTCAGACGGTAGTTGGGCATTTGCATCGGTTGTCATCGCCGACGTATGGCAATGGACACCGTTCATCTTCATTCTTTCGCTGGCTGCGTTGCAGTCACTTCCCAGCTCTGCCATCGAAGCGTCCAAGATAGATGGCGCAACCGGCTGGCAGCAGATCTGGCATATCAAACTCCCGCTGATGATGCCGGTTCTGATCGTCACGCTATTGCTGCGCCTGATAGATGCTTTCAAGGTTCTGGAGGTCATTCTGGTTCTGACAAATGGCGGTCCGGGACTTTCGACCGAAATACTTGCGCTGAGAATTTCGCGCACAGCCTCGGAGTTTCGAGAACTCGGACAGGCGGCTGCGATGTCAAACGTGCTCCTGATAATGCTGCTCGTACTGACATTGATCATGTTCTTTTACAACAAGATCCAGGAAACGCGCGCTGCCCGTCTGCGCGCAGCTGCTGAAGGAGATGTATGATGTCTGCTAAATCCAGTAGCCCTCAAAACTCAGCATTCCTCGCCTTGATGGTGGCATTGGTTATCATGTCCATCGGCCCGATATTCTTGATGCTCACGACTTCGCTGAAACTGAATGTCGACATTATGTCTGACACGTCAGGCCTGTTGTTTGTACCGACAATTCGCAACTACGAAACGGCCTTGTGCAACCTCTTGTGGTATGACCCAGCGCATGTTGATTATTGCGATCCGACATTCGGCCGCGCGCTGATAAACTCGCTGATCGTCGCAATAGTTTCGACAGCACTAACGCTGGTGATCGGCTGCATGGCTGCCTATGCGATCGTACGGTTCCGGTTCATGGGTCGCGACACGGTTTCAATAACAACACTGATCATGCGCATGGTTCCTCCGGCGGTTCTGTTGGTACCGGTATTCGGCATCTGGACGTTTCAGTACAGAATTGACGGCACGCTGGCGGGCATAATTCTCGTCTATGTTGCGATGAATCTGCCCTTTGTAATTTGGATTTTACAGAGCTTTATCGTGCAGGTGCCGATACAGCTTGAAGAGGCGGCACGAATGGATGGCGCCGGCCCGTTTCAAACATTTTTTCTAGTAGTGTTACCAGTCATCAAACCAGGCCTTGCCGCCGCGTCAATTTTTACATTTCGCATCGCCTGGAACGAGTACTTGTTGGCAAATTCCATTGCAGACAGAGGCTCCCGGACCGTACCAGTCACCATCGTCAATTCGATTACCGAATATGACATTGACTGGGGTGTCATTATGGCTACGGGGATGCTGCTGGCTGTTCCGCCTATTATTTTTACCTTTGTCGCAAGTCGTCAGATTATTACGGGAATGACAGCTGGCGCAGTAAAAGGCTAGTGTATGTTTGATTGGTTATTGGGCGTCATTGACCCGACCAGGGCGCACGAAGTCGGATTTGCAATTTCTTGGCATGGTAGATTGATGGTCGTTGCATGGGGCGTTTTCGTGCCGATCGGAATATTGGTTGCGCGTTATTTCAAGGTCTGGCCTGGCCAGAACTGGCCGAAAACGCTTGATACGCAAATGTGGTGGAATACCCACCGAATCGTTCAAACACTAGCCTTGATTTTCAGTATTGCTGGGATCTGGCTGGTGTTCACGAATACGGTGCCTGCGATCTCATTGACAGAAACCGCCTGGCTGCATGGCTATCTGGGCTGGAGCGTATTCGGGCTCTGCCTGTTGCAATTTGCCTCCGGCCTGCTTCGAGGTACCAAGGGCGGCCCGACAGATGACCGTGGTCAAATGCGCGGCGACCATTATGATATGACGCCGCGGCGTATCGCATTTGAATGGACCCATAAAATCGCCGGCTATCTTGCGTTAATCGTCGGTGCTCTGACCATATTGCTCGGCCTTTGGCAGGCGAATGCACCACGGTGGATGTGGATCGGGCTAATTGGCTGGTGGGCTTTTTTGATCCTGGTATCGATCATTTTCCAAAAACGCAGGATGGATGTCGACACGTATCAGGCATTGTGGGGTCCTGATTCCATTCATCCGGGCAACCGCATTGGAACCCCTCGAGTGCCAGGCCTGCGACGGATCGTGGAACCTCAAAAATAGGACTGCGTCTCATTTTTTGAATGTCAAGAGCCCTACCGCACATAGTGTTGCGCGACCTTGACGATGAAACAGGCCAATTCTGCTTGAAGAAGTGCATCTTCCGCGTCAAAATGTCGGCACCTCGCGCAAATTTGCATGCACTGCGACCCAACGCAGGCTGCAATTGCCATACTGCAATACAGTCCGGAAAAACTTGAATGCCAGAAAGTTCCTCTTCGCCTGTCCTTGCCCTCGTCGACTGGGGCACGTCCAGTTTTCGCCTCTGGCTTGTTGATGAAAATGGCGAGACGACCTATTCGGCCCACAGTTCCGAGGGCATGGTTGCCGCACGATCAAGCGGCTTCGACAAAACCCTCGAGAAACACATCGCCGACGGACAAGGCAATTCCAATATACCCGCGGTGATTTGCGGTATGGCTGGTGCAAAGACTGGATGGCACCAGGCGCGCTATCTCGCATTACCGGCTGATTTCGAGGTGATTGCCAACGCCGCAGTCAAAGTACCTGACCTAACCCGTGACGTCTTTATTCTTCCTGGTATTGCCAAGCGGAATGCGGATGCACCCGATGTCATGCGTGGCGAAGAAACGCTTGTAGTCGGCGCATTGGCTAACCGACCCAAAGGTGGTGCGTGGTGCTGTTTACCCGGAACTCATTCAAAATGGGTGTCGGTGGCTGATGGACGAATTAGCGATTTCCGTACCTATATGACAGGAGATTTGTTCAAGGCACTCTCAAATCACACAATTTTGAGCCAGTCCAGTAGTGGAGCAGGAGGCACCAGCCCCACCATTCCGCTTGAACAACGAAAGGAATTTGCACAATCGGTTCTTGCCGCAAGTTCGAACCCGGAGCAGGCTACCGCCTTGTTGTTTTCAATCCGGGCATATGGATTGCTGCGCGATGAGGATGCCTTCCAGGCGGTAGCCCGACTGTCGGGGACGCTAATTGGACTGGAGCTGGCAGGTATGAATACAAGCCTTGGCAACGAACCGGTCCTGTTGATTTCCGAAGGCTCGATTGGCGCTTGCTATCAACGCGCTTTCGAGGAAACCGGCACACAATATGAGCTGATAAAGGCGGAAGATGCGGTCAAGACCGGCCTCATAGCCGCTGGCCGGATGCTCGGTTTGATGCCTTCAAGCTACCCGGTTGATGCTTGAACAAGGGCTGGCTGCATAATTCATTATAACTATTTGAATTTTCTATATAATTTTACCTATTCCTGAAAAAGCTTAATGGCTGATTTTCTGATTTCCGGTTTAATTTGACTGGAGGTCAGGACAATGAAAATCAAGACCCTTCTTCTGGGTTCAGCGGCAGTGATGGTCGCAGTGTCCGGTGCCCGCGCAGCTGAT
>JBCCEP010000344.1:0-4417 GCA_039030215.1 Pseudomonadota bacterium | reverse complement strand
CGTTGACCTTCCAGTTACTGGAAGCACTATATGCGTGGTGAACAACCACTATGCGGATCAGCCGAATGGCGAAACATACTTCCTGCAGTTCCTGCGAGCATGATGCTGGAGTCGATGATAACCTGGTATTGGAGGGCGAGTCGGACGATCTCGTAATCGATCCCGTTTGTGGTATGTCGGTCGGTCCGAATGCCGGTAAACCATCCTTCACCTATCGCGGCACTACCTATTATTTTTGTTCCGAAAGCTGTCACGAGAAGTTCAAGGCGGATCCCTATTTTTACCTGTCAGGGAACAATAAACGTGTTGTCGCGAAGGTGGCCGATGGCGTCACATATATCTGCCCGATGGATCCGGAGGTGTTGGAAGACAAGCCGGGGCCATGCCCAATATGCGGGATGGCGCTGGAGCCCTCCGGCGGGACTGGAGACGAACCCAATCATGAACTGATCGATTTTACCCGCAGGCTATGGGTCAGTGCCGGTGCGGCGATCCCCTTATTATTGCTGACAATGGGGCCGATGATCGGCCTTCCCATCCGTGACTGGCTGGGAGAGACGCTGTCGATCTATATCGAGTTTATCCTGGCAACCCCGGTCGTCATTTGGGCAGCCAGGCCCTTCTTCCATCGCGGTTGGACATCCCTGAAAACCCGCAATCTGAATATGTGGACCCTGATCATGCTGGGTGTCGGCGCTGCCTATGCCTACAGTGTCGTTGCGACCTTCCTTGGCGGGTATTTCCCTGACAGCTTTCAGACCGCCACCGGGCATGTACCGGTCTACTTCGAGGCGGCGGTAGTCATTGTAGCGCTGATCTTTGTTGGCCAGGTGCTGGAGTTGCGTGCCCGCGAAAAGACCGGCGATGCAATCCGGTCATTGCTTGATCTATCTCCCAAGACAGCCAGGCGGATCACGCCCGATGGCGACGAATATGACGCGCCGCTGGAGAACATCATTGTTGGCGACTTGATGCGGGTGCGGCCTGGCGAACGTATTCCGGTCGATGGTGTGGTTGTCGAAGGGTCGACAAACGTCGATGAGAGCATGTTGACGGGCGAGCCTTTGCCGATCGAAAAAAGCGTCGATGACGACGTCACCGGAGGGACAATCAACAAGAATGGTTCGATCATCATTCGGGCTCAAAAGGTCGGTGATGAAACCTTGCTGGCGCAAATCATCGAGATGGTTTCGTCTGCGCAACGCTCACGCGCGCCCTTGCAAAGCATGGCCGACAAGGTCGCCTCCTATTTCGTTCCGGCGGTTGTAGCTGTTGCCGTCATTGCGTTTGTGGCCTGGCTGATATTCGGGCCGGAACCGGCCTTTGTGTATGCCATCATTTCTGCCGTGTCGGTGCTTATCATTGCATGCCCGTGCGCGCTCGGATTAGCCACGCCGATCTCCATCATGACGGCGACCGGCAGGGGCGCTCAAGCTGGAATATTGATCAAGAATGCCGGGGCGCTGGAACGTTTGGCAGCCGTTGACACGCTGGTCGTCGACAAGACCGGGAAGCTGACGGAAGGCAAGCCGGTTCTGACCGATGTCGTCAAATTGGCCAATATTCCGGAAGAAGAAATCCTTTCACTGGCCGGTGGGCTGGAACAAGGCTCCGAGCATCCTCTAGGCGACGCGATCGTGGATGGTGTGCGTGAACGCGGTATCAAAATCGGAAAGATTTCATCCTTCGAAGCGGTAACCGGAAAAGGCGTGCGCGGAAAAATCGGCGGCAAGGAAGTAGCGCTCGGCAATGTGGCGATGATGCAGGCATGCGGTGCCGAAATCGGCGAAACCGAAGTTCAGGCTGCCAAGCTGAGAAAATCTGGCAAGACCGCGATGTTCATTTCGGTGAATGCCAAGGTGGTCGGGCTTGTGGCGGTTTCGGACCCGATCAAGGAAAGTGCCAAGTTTGCACTCCAATCCCTACATAATTCGGGAATAAAGGTGATCATGGCAACTGGCGACAATGTCCAGACCGCCGAAGCGGTCGCCAGTGAATTGGGTATTGACGAGGTCCGGGCCGGTATCCTGCCGGAAGGTAAAAAGCAGCTAGTCGACGAGTTGAAGACAACCGGACGTGTCGTGGCCATGGCAGGTGATGGTGTCAATGACGCGCCTGCGCTGGCTTCTGCAGATGTGGGGATTGCCATGGGCACTGGTGCTGATGTTGCGCTTGAAAGTGCCGGTATCACGCTGTTGAAGGGTGATCTTGCTGGAATTGCGCGCGCCAGAAAATTGTCTCATGCCACCGTCTCCAACATCAAGCAAAACCTGTTTTTTGCGTTCGTCTACAATGCCGCCGGTATCCCGATTGCTGCCGGTTTGCTCTATCCGTTTACCGACTCACTCCTATCTCCAATGATCGCCGCAGGTGCGATGAGCCTGTCGTCTGTATCGGTTATTTCGAATGCTTTGAGGTTACGCAGCGTAAATCTGAACTGAATATCGTCGATTCCGCTTGAAGTTCCAGTAACTGGAGCCATTTAGGGTTCATGGAGAATGAACCGGATGACGAGGAAGGTAAGGATGTGGGTGAGCAAATAGGCGCGCGCTTCGAAGGCGCAGCAGAAGTTTCATCGCTTGAGGAATTTCTCGAACGTGCCCGCAAACTCGGGTTCTCCAAGGAAGAAATAAAAAAGATACGCGAGACCTATGCGCGCGAAATGAAGGAAAGCTGGTAATGAACATTGGCCAAGCGGCCTCTTTATCGCAGTTGCCGCCCAAGACAATCCGCTACTACGAGGAGATTGAACTCATCAATCCAGCGAGGGCGGAAAATGGATATCGCGACTACAGCGACGGCGATGTCCATCGTTTGCGCTTTTTGCAACGGGCGAGGGGGCTTGGCTTCTCAATAACGGAATGTCGTTTGCTGTTGTCCCTTTATGAGGACAAGGATCGCGCCAGCCATGATGTGAAAGCCATGGCGCTGGACAAGATTTCCGAGATTGACCGGAAAATCAATGAACTCAACTCGTTGAAGCATACGCTCAGCACGCTGGCAGAGCATTGCAATGGTGACAACAAGCCCGATTGTCCGATTATAGAAGATCTCGCACGCGGCTCCCAGGAACCGCGTGGTGGGCCCTAGCGTGTTATTTCTCCAGCGCGCCGCCGGCCTTTTCCCAATCGCCAATACCGCCGACATTTACAACTGACGTATAGCCCATGTCCTTCAGGGTCTTGCCTGCAAGGGCTGCCTGACCACCTGCACCGCAAACAAGGACGAGATCAGCATCCTTCTTCATCGCCGGATTATGGAATGGGGTGGCATCGTCGGCGGCGAATTCAATAAAACCACGTGAGATACGGAGCGCTCCTGGAATTGTTCCTGTCTTTTCAATGTCGCCGGAATCGCGAACGTCGACAAAGACCACGCCGCCGGCCCCATGTTTGGCGATACCCTCTTCAGAAGAGATACGCGGTACAACTTCATTAGCCTCGTTCAAATAATCCTTGGCAGTTTTCATCAATCTCATCCTCATCAATTAAAGCAGGGGTGTGACTGGATATAGTATGAGCACGTGCTTCGGCAATACGCAAACGGCATTGCTGAATTCGAACGCAGGACATTTACATAAAACTTTGCCTGCAACGCGGCCGTTCGATCTTACTGGACATGGGGTCTGAATGCATTATGTCTAGGTTGCAATGACAGCGATCCGGGTGATTGAAATTGGAAGCAGACAGGCAGGCTGTTCTTGAGCAGCTGAAGAAAGTCAAAGGTCCAGATCTGGACAGCAATCTCGTCGATTTGGGATTGGTCTCTGAAATATTCGTTGCGGACTCGAAGGTCTATTTTTCAATCACTGTACCGGCAGAGCGCGCGAAAGAACTTGAACCGTTGCGAGAGGCCGCCGAGAAGGCGGTAGGCGAAATCGACGGCGTCGAAAAGGTCGTGGTTTCCCTTACCGCGGCAAAGAAACCCGGTTCCGGTGAAAAAGCGAATGAGCCGCCTCAAAGGCAGTCGGCACCGAAGGGCACCCAGCCGGGTGTCATTCCGCCGCAAATGCGCGGCCAGGGTCCAGGTGGCGGCGGCCAAGGTATGCCGGAGAAGCTTGGCATTCCGGGCATTGAATCGATCATTGCCGTTGCTTCGGGGAAAGGTGGTGTCGGTAAATCGACCACAGCGGTCAATCTGGCGCTGGCGCTACAGGCGAATGGGCTAAAGGTTGGCGTGCTTGACGCCGATATTTACGGCCCGTCGATCCCACGCTTGTTGCACATCACCGGAAAGCCGCAGACGATCAAAGGCCGGACGTTGAGACCGATGGACGGCTATGGCATGAAAGTCATGTCCATGGGGTTCCTTGTTGATGAAGAGACGCCGATGATCTGGCGCGGGCCGATGGTTATCTCTGCTCTCACCCAGATGCTGAGGGAAGTGGAGTGGGGAAAGCTTGATGTTCTGGTGGTCG
>JBCCEP010000343.1:0-4423 GCA_039030215.1 Pseudomonadota bacterium | reverse complement strand
CGTGAAGTACTACGTATTATTGCCACGTGCTGAACTGGTCGGATCAAATCTTGACATGAGCCAGTGGTCGACGATCCTGCGTGCAGCTTCCGCCCACCGGTCTTACAAACATGCCTATCGTGACCGTTTCAAAGCCTGGAACATTGCGGAGTTTCTAATTCTTCGTCGCGAAATGCCGCGATCACTTGCCCATTGCTATGGCTGGATCACCTCAACGCTCGATGATCTGGAATCTTATTATGGAAATCGATACGAATGTCATGAGCTTTGCCAGCGGGTCAATGATACGCTAAGGCAATCGGACATGGACCTGATCTTTCAGGAAGGACTTCATGAATTTCTGACTAATTTCATTGCCTCCAACAATTCACTGGCGATGAACATCGCCGAGGACTACAACTTTTATTGACCGCTTATGCGTATCGAGATTGACCACCGCACGACCTACAAGTACGAGCAGCCGCTACGTTATGGCTTGCAGGAACTGAGGCTATCGCCGCGGGACACGCAGCGCCAGAAAGTCCTGCAATGGAAAATCGATGCGCCCGGGATCGATCGGGCGCTCGAATTCTTTGATGCCTGGGGTAACAAGGTGCATCTCGTAAACCAGAAGGAAGAAACTGGCGGTTCGACAATCGCGGTAAAAGGTATTGTCGAAACGATGGAAACCGACGGAATTGTCGGAAATCTGCGCGGGGAAAATACCAGTCGCATCTTTGTCCGATTCACGCCACTTACGGAGCCAAGCGATGAGATTTCGGCTATCGCCGAAAGCTTGCGCGGTCGTCACCGTGACCAGATTGCGCTCTACCACGCGCTGATGGAAACGCTCCATAAGGAAATGAAGTTCGATACCTCAAGTACGCACAGTGATACGACCGCCGCAGAGGCCATGAAAAACCGACATGGGGTATGCCAGGATTTCAGCCATATCTTTATCTCGGTCAGCCGTCTGCTTGGACAGCCCACACGCTATGTCACCGGTTATCTTGCCATGGAGGAGACCGGCGAGATTGCAGAAGCTCATCATGCCTGGGTCGAAGCTGAAGTTGCCGGTTTGGGCTGGGTTGGGTTCGACCCCGCAAATGGTGTCAGTCCGGATGAAAATTATGTCCGCCTGGCATGCGGTCTGGACGCGACAACCGCTGCCCCCATTCGTGGGGTCAGGCGCGGCTATGGCAACGAGACCCTGGAAGTGAGCGTTTCAGTGAATCAGTCTGATTCTCAATGACAATTGCGATTTCCTGCTTGTTAGAATCAAAAACCTAAATATTGTGCACAGTATGACTTACTGTGTAGGCCTTCGCCTCGACCGTGGCATCATATTTGCGTCCGATACACGGACGAATGCCGGATTCGACAACATCGCATCGTTCACAAAGATGCATGTTTGGGAAAAAAAGGATGATCGCGTCCTTGTCCTGCTTACGGCTGGCAATTTGGCAGTCACGCAAGCAGTCATCAGCCTTCTGAACGAGGCAATTGCAGCTGGCGGAGAGGGTGAGGACCAGCCTAGCCTGATGGACGTGACAACCATGTTTCAGGCTGCAAGGTTGATCGGCGCAAAACTCCGTGAAGTGCACGAGACGGACGGCGCCCTTCTTGGACATGATGCGCAGTCCTTTTCAGCTTCCTTTATCCTTGGCGGGCAGATCAAGGGCGACACACCGCGGCTGTTTCAAATCTACAATGAGGGAAATTTCATCGAGGCTACCGCCGATACGCCTTTTTTCCAGGCTGGCGAGCATAAATACGGCAAACCGATCCTGGATCGGGTCGCTGTACCGGAAATGCGTATGGGAGATGCTGCAAAACTCCTGCTAATTTCGTTTGATTCCACTTTACGATCGAATTTGTCGGTCGGAATGCCAATCGACCTGCTGATTTACCGTACCGATACATTTCATGTTGGTGAGAAGCGGCGGATCGAGGCAGATGATCCCTATTTCAAGAGCCTTTCAGATGGCTGGTCACGGGCCCTTCGGGATGCATTTGCAAACATCGAGAGTTACACAAACGATTATTAGACGCTGCTCACGGATATTTTTGAAGAAACACATGGGATTTCTGTCTTGGCATCACCATATTAATGCCGATAGTCAAGATTTCCCCGTTGAAAGGATCCCAAAATGACGTCGCTTGCAAAAATTGCCATCCCAGCATCAATTGCAGCTGCCGTAATGATGTCGGCAACCCCATCATTTGCGCAGGCTCAGAAATTTATCGGCGGAGCTTTCGGGAATTTTTACTATTCTGACGGATCGCAGGCACGTAATAGCCGCACAATTGCAGGTGCTGCGCCAAATTCGCTCGCTACGTTTCAGGGCGGTGTACGTTGTGAATATCGCTATATTTATCAGAATGGTCAGAAAGTACGTTACGAGTATTGCGACTGAGGTTCCTGTTACAAATTTGACGAGAACAGGCTGATTTCGCATTGCACTGTGCCCGATTGCACATCAAACCGGGACTGCAATCATCATTTTCTACCTTAATCAGGGTGTTTCACCTGAGAAACTTCAAGGAGAAAATGAAAATGAAAATCGCCAAACACATTCGTCCGGTGATTGCTGCTTCGGCATTTGCAATCGCGGCAATATCCGCAACTTCTGCTTCCGCAACCGGTTTTGGATATTTCAACCTGTATCACGATGGAACCCAGGCTTTTAATTCCAGAGCCATCGCAGGTGCTGCACCTAACGCATTGGCAACCTACCAGGGTGGAATTCGCTGCCAATATGAGTACCGGGTACAGTGGACACCAGCCGGTCCTCAGAAAATCCGCCATCAGGTTTGTAACTAGACCAGGTCCTTATACCAATACAAAAAAGCCCGGCTTCAAAGCCGGGTTTTTTGTTGCCCTGATTCCTGGGGCTTTCATCGATCCAAAGAACTTCAATCCCTGAATAAAAAACCCGGACGATTGTCCGGGTCTATTAGTTTGTTCGATGCGGTGAACTGAGCTATCAGCAGGCGCCCATCACGCAGACAGCCACACCACCAACAATTCCGTTGATCACGTTGCGCAAGATGCTGGGCCGTTGCACCGGTTGCGGCTGAGGCTGCGGCACAATAACGGGTTGTTGCGGCTGCTGCACGATCACCGGCTGTTGCGGTTGCTGAACAACAACGGGTTGCTGTTGCTGTTGTGGCCGCTGAATGATCACCTGCTGACCATTCTGTATGAAAACATCCTGCTGCGGCTGGCCCTGTGGCTGGGAAATACTGCGCGTTGCAGTCTGGCTCGGAGCGGCGGCGGTTTGTGCCTTCGGCGTAAAGCAATTTCCTTTTCTCGACAGCCTCTGACCCGCAGGGCAGGACTTTCTTTTGACAACCACTTTCGGGCAGCCGGTACCATCATAGTTTTGTAATTGATCAAGCAGTTCTGGTGCGGGCGAGGCCGAAGCCAACTCTACCTTGGAAGCTTTCACGAACTTGTTGAGTGCCGCCTGGCTACGTCTGCCCCAAATGCCGTCCGGGCGACCTGGATTGCAGTTCAGCCTTGCCAGTTCGTTCTGAATGCCTCGCGCTAGTTCCCGGGGATCTATATTGGTTTCCAAAGCCCGGCTTTTCTCCGGTTCCGGCTGTTCCAGACTGGCAACCTGAGTATCCTGCTGCTCGCCCTGTGTATCTGCCTGTTGCGTATCAGGCACATTGGCGGGAGCTGTCGCAGTTGTGGTCGCGGGCTTGTCTTGTTGGGATTTCAGCCGGTCGATCCGGATTTGCGCCAATTTGCCATAAAAGCTGGAGCCGTAAACCTGCATATAGGTTTCCAGTTCCTCGATGCTGTTACTATCCTTGACCGAATCCCAGGCGATCGCTGCGATGCGAGCATTGTCTACTCCAGCACTCGAACCGGTCTTCGGCTTCGCAGTTTCAACTGCTGTGCTCGAATTGCTGTCGACGGCAGCAGTTTCCAGCGATCCGTCTTCTTCGGTCGTCTTCTCTTCAGGATTAAAATAGAAACGACCCAGAAGTGCGGAGTTGATCCAGGGGGTTTGCTGACCACCGGTTTCCTTGACAACCTGTACACGGACATCCGTCATCAGGGTCGATATTTCCACGCCGGGCCTGCGGATATTGTCCAGCATTGCCTTGGTAAACGGGCTGTTGCGGTCATTACCATCAAGCGCAATATTTCCGGGATTGGTCGCAAATGCGATCAGGATTCCGGAGGATGAAAGTTTTTCTTCTGCCAGCCCGCGTCCGGCGCCGCCCGAACGGGAAGAAGCTTTGAAACTGCGCGTTAGTGGATTGTCGCGGCAAGCATCAAGGAACAAGAGAATGGTTTTGGCTTCACGCTCCATTTGCTGCTGGATAAACGATAACGGGATGGTTTCGAAATCCAGGTCGCTCTCAAATTCAAGCTTTGCGTCGATCGGAGCCAAGAAATTCTTTCCGCCTACCTGCATCGCGTGGCCGG
>JBCCEP010000342.1:0-4455 GCA_039030215.1 Pseudomonadota bacterium | reverse complement strand
TCAACTCTGCGAGAACGGGAGACAAGGTCACCCGACCGTGGATAGGCGCCTCCTTCCAGAACGTAACCTCCGATATTGCCGAAAGTCTTGGAATGCAGCGACCTCGTGGCGCCCTTGTGGTTGCGGTATCAAGTGGCAGCCCAGCTGACGACGCCGAACTGAAAATCGGGGATGTGGTGCTGAGAGTTAATGATCGGGCTGTAAATCATCCCGATGCGCTGGGCTATCGCCTGGATACGCTGGGCGTTGGCAACAAGGCGACGGTCCATGTGCTGACCCGTGGGGAACGACGTCAAATCCAAATCGCCCTGATAGCACCGCCGGAAGATCCGCCAAGGGATATCCGGGATATGCCGGAAGGATCACCTTTGTGGGGTGCGCAGGTAGCTAACGTTTCACCAGCACTTACCCAGGAATATAGCATCGCGAATGTAGAGGATGGTGTTGTTGTACTACGGATCGCTGCCAGCTCTCCGGCTTCCTTTAACGGGCTCCGGCCAAGGGATGTCGTTCGTGAGGTCAATGGCACCGAAATCGAAAGCACCCGCCATCTCCAGCGGATTGTCAGCAAGGATGCTCATTCCTGGCAATTCGTTGTCGAACGCGGCGGAGAATATCTGATATTTGAACGCAGGGGCGGGTTCCTGCGGCAATATCGCAGATGATTGTTCGAAAACCGTAGTTTCAATGGCTGACCTGTTCAGTAGCGATCCGGAACCTCACCAAAGTGGTTATCAACCCCTTGCCGAACGTTTGCGACCGGCAGCACTCAGCGAAGTTGTCGGGCAGGAACATCTGACCGGCAAGCAGGGATCACTCAGCCGGATGATTGCCTCAGGCACGCTTGGCAGCCTGATTTTCTGGGGTCCGCCAGGTACTGGTAAGACCACGGTTGCACGACTGCTGGCTGATGAAACCAACCTTGAGTTCGAGCAGCTATCGGCAATTTTTTCCGGCGTTGCCGATCTCAAGAAAATTTTCGAAACAGCTCGTATGCGCCGAACTAATGGCAGGACGACAATGCTGTTTGTTGACGAGATCCATCGTTTCAATCGGGCACAACAGGATAGTTTCCTGCCGGTCATGGAAGATGGGACAATCGTATTGGTCGGCGCGACGACTGAAAATCCTTCCTTTGAGTTAAACGCCGCTTTGCTGTCGCGGGCGAATGTCCTGACTTTCAAACCATTGGAAGAAGAAAGTTTGGAGAAGCTTCTTTCCCGCGCGGAGCAATTTCTTGAGCAATCCCTGCCGCTTGATCCGGAAGCTCGAAAGATGCTGATTGGAATGGCCGATGGAGACGGTCGCGCAGTCTTGTCGCTGGCAGAAGAGGTTTGGCGCACCGTTGAAGGCGACGAAGTCTATTCGCAAGCCCAATTGCAGGAAATTCTCCAGCGCCGTGCCCCGATCTATGACAAGGGCCAGGATGGCCACTACAATCTGATAAGCGCGCTGCACAAGGCTGTGCGTGGCTCGGACCCGGATGCATCCCTTTATTATCTGGCGCGAATGCTGGATGCAGGCGAGGACCGTCACTTCATTGCCCGGCGGATGATACGCATTGCGAGTGAGGATATCGGCAATGCCGATCCACAGGCGTTGTCGATCGCAAATTCTGCCCTGCAGACCTGGGATTTTCTCGGTTCACCGGAAGGAGAACTTGCATTGGCCCAGGCCTGCGTCTATCTGGCCTGCGCGCCAAAGTCGAACGCGGTCTATACCGCCTATAAATCTGCAAAGCAGGCTGCCCGCGAACATGGTTCCCTGCTTCCACCCAAGCACATACTGAATGCGCCGACAAAGTTGATGAAGAGCGAGGGCTACGGCGATGGATATCAGTACGATC
Organism: Pseudomonadota bacterium; assembly: GCA_039030215.1. GTDB lineage: Bacteria > Pseudomonadota > Alphaproteobacteria > Rhizobiales > Rhizobiaceae > BOKV01. Next base: position 2,609 of record JBCCEP010000342.1, on the reverse strand, counting down.
ACGACCAGCCGGATGCCTTTTCAGGACAGGATTATTTCCCGACGGAAATGGGGCGGATGAAGTTTTATGACCCTCCAGAGCGCGGTTTCGAGCGCGAAATACACAAACGGTTACTGTACTGGGAAAATCTCAGGAAAAGCCGCTCTTCGGAAGGTAATTGACCCGGATCAATGCCGGTCCATCGGGTTTGGTGCATCGTGCCCCCAACCAATGGAGGTATTGATGCTGAAATACTGCCTAGTTTCCATATTCTCTCTATTCCTATCGTCCAGTGGAGCGTTTGCCCAATCAGCAGACCCGGCCTGGCTCGAAGATTTGAATTTTGAGATCGCGGCTGAAAAGCAATGTGAGATTACTTATATCGTCAGAATGCAGGAAGGTGTCCTGGGTGGGCAACCTACTTACGAGGCCCGCGTCCAGTGTGAGGATGGTAGGATGTTTGACGCGTCACGAATTGGCGAGGTGGCACCGTTTACATTTGCACTCTGTGAAATACAGGTCTGTTAACGAGACTTCGGTCAACCGGGCTGACATGGCAGATTTGAAGACTGTTTTTGAATTTCTGCCGAGATCGCTTATTTCGGATATGCGGTCTTTCGCATGAGACCCAAACCGGTTATCAGACGTTGCCATGTACCATATATTAATCGTTGCTGCCGGTGGCGCTTGCGGTGCCGTAGCGCGCCACTTGTCCAATATTGCGGCAATCCGCCTGTTCGGCCTGGGTTTTCCCTGGGGGACGCTTTTCGTCAACGTGTTCGGGTCGCTGCTTATGGGCCTGTTGGTCGGCTGGCTGGTGCGCCGCACCGGCGGCAGCACAAATGAACTGCGTTTGCTTCTTGCGACCGGGTTTCTGGGCGGCTTCACGACATTTTCTGCCTTCTCGCTCGACTTTGTGTTGCTTTGGCGTGAGAGCACCCCGACAATTGCGATTGCCTATGCATTGGCAAGTGTATTGATATCACTGCTGGCCATCATGACCGGCTTCTGGCTGATACGGAGCACGGCATGAGTGCTGTCGAAAACCGCCCGGTCGACCCAGACGAAGCGGGAATGCGTCTCGATCGCTGGTTCAAATTGCATTTCCCGGGACTGGGATTTGGCCAATTACAAAAATTACTGCGCTCTGGACAGATCAGGGTCGATGGGGGGCGAGTCAAGTCGGACACCAGGCTGGCGAAAGACCAGATCGTCCGCCTTCCCCCAATGGTCACGGGCCTGGCAGCATCTGGTAAAAACCGAAAACCTCACATGACCGCTGCGACCATCCGAGACCGTTCCGACGCTGACGTCCTGAATGACATGATGCTTTATCAGGACAAGAAGGTCTTTGTCTTCAACAAGCCCGCCGGTCTGGCGGTTCAGGGTGGGTCGGGCGTATCACGGCACATCGATATGATGATGGAATCCATACGCAACCAGAAGGGGGAAAAGCCGCGTCTGGTTCATCGCTTGGATCGCGATACTTCTGGTGTGTTGGTGGTTGCGCGGACGCGCGGTGCGGCTGCCGAACTCACCAAGTCATTTCGGCATCGCGACACGGAAAAAATCTACTGGGCTGTCTGTCGTGGTGTGCCGAAAAAACGGGAAGGACGAATCTCCACCTGGCTCGTCAAGGAGCGGACGGAGGATGGAGATCGCATGCGCGTCGCCCATCATGGCGAACCGGATGCCGATCATGCCGAAACGGTCTATGAAGTTCTGGAAACTGCCGGCCAAAACCTGAGCTGGGTCAAACTTTCGCCGATTACCGGTCGTACGCATCAATTGCGTGTTCACACCGCCAGCATTGGCAATCCGATTATCGGCGATCCCAAATATTTTGATGTCGAGAACTGGGAGTTTCCGGGCGGGATACAAAAACGCCTGCATCTGCATGCAAGACAAATTCGGATACCGCATCCCGATGGTGGCATGATCGACGTTTCCGCACCGTTGCCACCACATATGGAACAGACGTTCAACTTGCTTGCATTCGACCAAGGTTCGGCGGGAGAAGACAATGCGTGATATTTTTGAAGAAGTACTCGGGCAGGGGGCTGATCCGGTCAAGACCGCCCAACAGGCAATGAAAACCCCGCTGCCAAAACGGTTTTACAAGACGGTTGAGGTTTCCGAAACACCAAACGGATTTGCGGTGCTTCTCGATGGTAAATCGATCAAGACACCGGCCCGCACAGACCTGGTTTTGCCGTTTGAGAATACCGCCAGGCTGATTGCCGATGAATTCGATGCTCAGGAGACAGAGATTGACCCTGCGAAGATGCCGGCGACCAGATTGGCCAATACCGCATTGGATGGTGTTGCGAGCGACCCACAGGCTGTTTTCGAGGACATTCTCAAATTCGCATCGTCTGATCTTCTTCTATATCGCGCTGATGCTCCCGCCGGTCTTGTTGAACGTCAGGCGCAAACCTGGGACCCGGTTCTGGATTGGATGCGGGATGAGCTGGGCGCAAACTTCATACTGGCAGAAGGCATTGTCCATATCGCTCAGCCGAAAGAGGCAATCTCTGTATTCTCTGCCAGTTTGCGAGCCCACGAGGATACGATTTCCCTGGCCTGTCTTCACACAATAACCTCATTGACAGGCTCCGCAATGCTTGCTC
>JBCCEP010000341.1:0-4459 GCA_039030215.1 Pseudomonadota bacterium | reverse complement strand
TTCAAGTCGCGATTTGGCTATGGTCCTCAGGATGGCATGCCGGGAATGCGCGAAAACCTCAAACGGGTCGAGGCAGTCCGTGAAGTCATTGGTTACGACAATGACTTGATGCTTGAATGTTACATGGGCTGGAACGTCGATTACACCAAGCGAATGTTGCCCAAGCTGGAAAGATACGAACCGCGGTGGTTGGAGGAACCAGTAATTGCAGATGATGTTGCTGGTTACGCCGAATTAAACGCGATGAACATCATCCCGATTTCAGGCGGCGAGCACGAGTTTTCTGTACTGGGCTGTGCAGACTTGCTTCGTAGAGGTGCAGTAAGCGTTCTGCAATATGACACCAACCGCGTTGGTGGCATCACAGCTGCCCAAAAAATCAATGCCATTGCCGAAGCATTTCAGGTGCCGGTTATTCCACATGCTGGCCAGATGCATAATTACCATCTGACCATGGCCAATCTAAACTGCCCGATTAGCGAGTACTTTCCGGTATTTGACGTAGAAGTTGGAAATGAGCTTTTTTACTACATTTTCGAAGGAGATCCCGAGGCCGAGGATGGTTATCTGCAGCTTGATGACGACATGCCAGGACTAGGTATTTCCATCAGTGACAAACATCTGAAGAATTTCGAGATCCTGGAATAGCGATGAAAGCTGCAAACACTAGGCAAGACAACAAGACGAGCTGCGGGAAATGACACAGTATTCTGGAATTTGGCCGGTTGCGCCAACGCCGTTCCACGACAACGGAACTGTTGACGAAGAAGGCATGCGCCGTGTTCTTGATTGCATGGTCGATCAGGGCGTGGACGGAATTTGCATCTTGGCCAATTTTTCAGAACAGTTTCTGATCTCCGATGACGAACGCGCCCTCCTGAAACGACTTAGCCTCGAACATGTGGCGACACGTGTGCCGGTCATCGTCACCATAAGTCATTATGCGACACCCATAGTTCTGGAGCGGGCGAGAATGGCCAAGGAGCTTGGAGCATCCATGGTGATGATGATGCCGCCCTATCACGGCGCATTATTGAAGGGTACGGCCGAGCAGACTTACGAGCAATTTGCGCAGGTGGGCGAGATTGGACTGCCGATCATGATACAGGATGCACCGCTTTCCGGAGTTGAGTTGCCAGTTCCACTTCTGGTGCGGATGGCGCGTGAGATTGAGATGGTCAAGCTGTTCAAGATCGAGTGCGCCCAGGCAGCCAACAAGCTTCGTGCTTTGATTGCTGAGGGAGAAGAAGCCATCGAAGGGCCATTTGATGGGGAAGAAGCAATAACGCTGCTTGCAGATCTGGAAGCTGGTGCAACCGGCACCATGACTTCAGCGATGATTCCCGACCAAATAAAGCCGGTACTTGCAAAATTCGCTTCCGGAGATCACGAGGGAGCGACAGCGGCATATGCCCGTGTCTTACCGGCAATAAACCACGAAAACAGGCAATGCGGATTTCGCGCTGCCAAGGCAGCAATGGTAGAAGGCGGTGTGATTAGTTCAGATTTCTGCCGCCACCCTATTCCGCCTTTACACGAGGACACGCGTGCGGCACTACTTCGCCTCATCCGTCCGCTTGATCCGGTTGTATTGAGATGGGGTCGCTGAAATGACAGCAGACAACACACTAAAGGAATTGCTTCGTAGTGAATTATCAGCGCCGGTGCGCATTAGCCTAGCCGACGAAGCTGCAGAAAAATTACGGGAACTGATCTTGCTGGAAAAGCTCCCACCAGGGACGCCGCTCAATGAACGCGATCTTAGTGACATTCTCGGGATTAGTAGAACACCGGTGCGTGAAGCGATATCGCGGCTGGAAAAAGATGGTCTCGTGGAATACAGCGACACAAGACGACCGCGTGTCGCAGATCCTTCAATGGAGACAATTTCTCATTGGCTGATGATACAAGGTGCGCTCGAAGGATTGGCAGGAGAACAGGCCTGTATCCATGCATCAGATGACCAGCTGAAAAATATTGCGGATCTTCAAAAACAGATGATCAATCTGGCCGAAAGCAGTGACAGGCTGAAACTGTTTAGTCTTGATATGGAATTTCATTGTGCAATTGTCGCTGCGGCAGCGAACCCTCCGCTCATCGAAACCCACAATCAGTACAATGCGAGACTGTGGCGTGCTCGATTTGTATCGTCACAGCGTCACGCAAACCGTGAGCGGCAAATGCAAAAACATCAGGCCATTGTCGATGCCCTGCTGGAACGCGATGGAGTAGCCGCAGCCCAAGCATTGCGAAATCACCTAGGCAATGCCATTGGAAATATAAAGGCCGCAATGAGGGAAAAGGACCAAGGTGTCACTACGAACTAAACAGTAATCTAGCAAAAAAATGATATAGTCCGGTTTCATGTGATCACTGATCTTCGACATTAGCCATCTTCTTGCGAATGACTGCATATATTGGCCCGCCGGCAATGCTGAAAAACAATGCCAAGTAGATAATCACCGCAATCCAGCTTTCGAAAAATCCGATGACTGTGCCGTCGCCTACCAGATAAGATTGGCGGAACGATCGTTCGAGAATTGGCCCCAGCACAAAACCGATTGTGAAGGGTGCGATTGCGTAATTGAGTTTTCTAAGCACAAAACCAAATACGCCTATCGCGATCAGAACAGCCACGCCAAAAAGATCATTCTTCACACTATAGACCCCGACAAAGCAAAGCAGCATCACAGTGGGGACGATTACATGTAAGGGAATGACAACAATTCTCGCTGCCATCCGGATGGTCAGCATACCGATGAATAACAGCACAATGTTGATAAAAAACAGACCAATGAAAATGGCGTACATCAAATCGGGTGCCTCGGCGAAAAGCCGGGGGCCTGGGGCCAGACCCTGAATCAATAGAGCACCAAGCAGGATCGCCGCAGCCGGACTGCCTGGAACGCCCAGGGTCAGCGTCGGGATCAAAGCGCCACCTACTGTTGCGTTGTTTGCGGCTTCCGGCGCTACAACGCCCTCCGGGATACCGGTTCCAAATTTCTCGGGGTGCTTTGATTTACGTTTGGCCTCGGCATAACCGAAGAACGCACCTATAGCTGCTCCCTCACCGGGTAATATTCCAATCACCGTGCCTACAATTGAAGACCGCATGATTGTGGCTTTGAGATCAGTCAGGATCTTCAAACCAGGTAATTTCGCAGAGAGACTACCTTTGTCAAACACGGGCGGTGGCATTTTGCGTTGTGCATTGAGCAACAATTCCGAAATTGCAAATATCCCGACCAGAACCGAAACAAACGGCAATCCCTCATACAGATTGTAACTGCCAAACATGTAACGTTCAGCACCGTTCAGTTCGTCAATACCCCAGGTCGTCAACCACACGCCCATTCCTGCAGCCGCAAGGCCCTTTACCATGCTCCTGCCGGCGACCCGTACAACGACAATGATGCCAAATACCGAAATAGCGAAGAATTCCCGCGGTCCAAACTTGATAGCGATCGTGGCAAGGACGGGCGCTAGTAACGCCAATGCAATGGTCGAAAACAATCCGCCGATCACGGAAGCGGTAAGCGAGAGGCCAAGTGCTTCACCGCCGCGTCCGGTCTTGAACATGCGGTGTCCGTCTTCCACTGCAGCAGCCGCTGCCCCTGTCCCCGGTATGCCAAGCGTAATCGCCGAGACAGAACCGCCATACATTGCAGCCGAGTAGATTGCCAGGAGCAACACAAAAGCGGGCGCGGCATCCATATACAAGGTGAATGGCAGGGCAATCGTAATGGCAATCGGAGCACCAAGACCGGGAAGAATACCGATGATCGTTCCCAGAAAGACGCCGGCGACTAATAGAATCAGAACATACGGATCAGCAAGTTGGGTAAGAGCAAGCAGAAAGGCGTCAAAGCTCATAATCTTTCCTTAGAGGCTGATGCCGATACCGTAGTTGAATACGGCCCAAACCAGCGGTCCATAAATTGCCAATCCAATGTAAACAAGCGGCGATCGAACCTGCATGACAACCGCTATGCCCAGACAGAGTATTATCGAAGTGGGTATGAATCCGATCGGCTCCCAAACGAAATAGGTCAGGATCATGAGCGCTATGATCAGGCCAACCCGGAGCGCAACCGTACCGTCAAAATCAAGCAGCTCGTCGGCGTCGCCTTCCGGGTTGCCGGTCAGATAATTTACAATATTGATGGCAGAGCAAATCGCGGTGAAAGCAAGCATCGCAATCGGAAACACCTGGGTCGGAACCTGAGAACCGGCCAAGGCACTCGGATTATCAAATCCCATCGCAATGTAGGAGAACACACCACATGCAAAAATGATTATGGTGCTAAATCCGATATTTGCCCATCGATTTGTCATCTCTAGATCCATGAGTGCGTGCAGCATCGGAGCGCATTAACGCCACCGATGCCGCACTGCCATTGATTACTTGGCAAGCATATCCATGCTATCGAGAAGCGGTCGGTAAAAATTAAGTCCCGAT
>JBCCEP010000340.1:0-4482 GCA_039030215.1 Pseudomonadota bacterium | reverse complement strand
CTATATCCGGTGTCATATCCGTAAAGCAGATGCAGTCCGAGCATCAGCTCTTCAAGCGCCGCATTGCCGGTTCGCTCGCCCAAGCCGTTTCCGCAGCTATGAACAACCTCTGCACCAGCAGTGACAGCGGCAAGCTCGGTGGCCACGCCCATTCCAAAATCGTTGTGGGTGTGGATTTCAATCGGCAGGCCTGTCATCTTCTTGACCCAGCGTGTCATGTACTTGATCGCTTCCGGGGTGGCGCAACCCATGGTGTCGACGATGCCAATGGAATCGGGCGGGGCTTCCCCCATGATTCCCTTACAAAGGTTTTCCAGATCTTCCGGCCGTGCGCGGGTTGTATCATAGGGGAAGAACACCGCGTAGAGGCCCTGTTCACGCGCGTAATTGATGACAGGCGCACTTCTTTCAAGCACGTCTTTCCAGGTCCATCCAAACTGGGTCGTCAGTTTCGGATAGCCGATCGGGACCTCGATAATGACACCGTTCGCGCCGCATTCCAGCGCCTTGTCGATGTCCTGCTTCATTGCGCGGGCAAAAGTAAATATCCGGGATTTCAATCCAAGTTTCGAGATTTGCTTGATTGCTTCCTCGTCCTGAGGAGAGACCGCAGGCATGCCTGCTTCAATTCGTTCGACGCCGACATCGTTGAGCATTTGGGCGATTGCCAGCTTGTCATCTATGGTGAATACGACACCGGGTGTCTGTTCCCCATCACGCAATGTTGCGTCGTGTATTTCGACTTTTTCCGGTAAATCCAGTGAATTGCGGACTTCAGGAACAAAATTATATGGGCTTACCCACCACTTACCGTCTTCAAAATGGTTCTCACGCATCTGTTCCTGCTCCCTGAATACTGGATAGTTACGTTCTCACCACATTTTTGGTCGCCTGTAGCGGGAACGCTCTAAGATATCCATATTTTAAAATAATCAGTGAAAATATCAATATTTTTATTATAAACTCGTGCAAATTCGTGTCGACAATTCCCAGGTAAAATCTGATTTCAGCCGTCATTTTTGTGTAACATGCTGATATTAATAGGATAAGGCAGTTTTCTTGGCAAAAATGTTAAGGAAATTAATGCATGATGCAGTCTTGTTATTACCAAAAATATCGATAATTTTGTAAACATGGCAACGACACGATTCAGTTCTGTACTTTCATCGATCGCCGAACGCGGTCTCTCGATCATGGGCCTTTCCGGATCGGGCCGCAAGCAGGCAGATGCTGCCGGTATAATCGAGCTTTGCCACATGCTGTTATCCAGCAAGGGCGAAGCTTCGGGAATCGGTTTGTCATTTGAAATTCTGTCGCAATACCGGCAATTGGATGAAGACGAAAAAACGAAGTTTTTCCATGCTTTAGGTCAGGACTTTTCCCCCGACCGGGATGCGGTTGAATCTACCGCAAAAGCCTATATCGAATTGCCGTCACCCCGGAATCTTGCTGCGCTTGCTTCAGCGACCGTGCCGGTACGGCAGGAATTGCTGATGCGCCTCAACCAGGCACCGGATGCCACGCGGCATCTGGTCAATATGCGGGCCGATCTGCTGGCACGAATAAAGCACGACCGGGAATTGGAGCTGGTCGACCGGGAATTCGTTCAGCTGTTTACCTCATGGTTCAATCGAGGATTTCTGGAACTCCGGAACATCGACTGGCATACATCGGCTTCGATCCTGGAGAAAATCATCCGTTACGAGGCTGTCCATGGAATGTCGGGCTGGGAGGAATTGCGCGGACGTATCGACCCGGAAGATCGGTTGATTTACGGATTTTTTCATCCGCGGCTAGGAGATGAGCCGCTGATTTTCGTCGAAGTTGCCTTGATGGAGCAAATGCCGGGTTCGATAACGGATGTTCTGGCATCCAATCAGGAAACTGCAGTTGAGGCTGCAAACACCGCAATATTCTATTCGATTTCAAACTGCCAGAAGGGGCTATTGGGAATTCCGCTTGGTAATTTCCTGATCAAGCAGGTGGTTGAGGATCTTCAAAGAAACTATCCGCGCCTGAAAGAATTTGCGACGCTTTCGCCAGTTCCGGGCTTTGCAAGATGGTTGCAGCAGGCGCGTGCAGGAAATGGTGACACCCTGTTGCCGGAAGATACGATCGCAGCGATCGAGGCGGTTGGAAACGGCGAATGGTGGACCGACGAGAAGCTGTCACGCAGCCTGGAGAAACAGTTGGTACCGGCCATTGCCTGGTATCTGTGTGAAGAAAAAGACAGTGAAGGCCGGCCGATTGACCCGGTTGCACGATTCCACCTAGGTAATGGTGCCAAGCTGGAACGGATCAATTGGGCTGGTGACATATCAACAGGCGCGTTGAATGCCTCCCTTGGCATAATGGTCAACTATCGCTACCAACTTGATGAGATTGAGCGAAATCACGAGCAATTCGCCAATTCGCGAACTGTTGTTGCTTCTGCTAGTGTCATGCAAAGCGCGAAAGCTTTCAGGAATCTGATCAAGAAAGCAGATGTGGCGAGGAAGCGGAGCGAGGCAGAAAGTGCGGAAGAAACTGTAGAAGACCTTACTGTCTGACGCACATTGCATGGCCAATTTTGGGACGATGATGGAAGAAGAAAAAACCAAAATTGAATCTGCGGAACGCGACCGCCAGGAAAATGCACTGACTGGTAACGACGAAGAAGTTGCAGGCCAGGGCTCGATGACAAGCAAGGCGTATGCCCGATTGCGTTCCGACATAATGTCAGGAGTACTTACACCTGGGCGAAAGCTGAAAATTGAAGAGCTGCGCCAGATTTATGATGTCGGCACCAGCCCTATTCGCGAGGCACTTAGTCTGCTCACCTCCGACCATTTTGTCGAAAGGATTGACCAGCGTGGATTCCGGGTTGCGAAGATCAGTTCGCAGGAATTTGACGAATTACTGGTAACGCGGTGCTGGCTGGAGGAGCGCGCGCTGAGGGAATCTATCATCAAGGGCGACAGCAGCTGGGAAGAACAGGTGGTCCTGTCGGCCTACCGGTTGTCGCGAGTGCCCCGCTTTGAACCGGGTGACGGCTTCATCGCAAATCCGGAATGGGAACAGCGGCACAAGCATTTCCATACCACGCTGATTTCAGCCTGCGGATCCTCGATCATGCTGAAGTTTTGCGATCAACTTTATGATCAGAACGTGCGCTACCGGCAATTATCCGGGTCAAAAGCCTATCCGACACGCGATATCAGTGCCGAACATGGTGCGATATGCGATGCCGCGCTTGCACGCGACGGTGACCTTGCCGCCGAACTCCTCGTTGCGCATTATTCGATGACAGGCAAGTTCCTGCAGTATCAGCTACAGGGCTGAATCAGTCACTCCTGGATCAGGACAAAGTCAAAATCGACGGTGTAATACGGATCGGTGACGTCATCAGGATCAAGAAGACCAGCGGGAATTCCTCTCTTGCCGCGTTGCTCCTCATATACCATGACCAGCTGTTCACGAACGCCGAATACGGCATCTTCGTCGAGATAGGGGTCATCATTCGGGAAGACTTCGGTGACCAGGGTTCTATAGCCAGGCGCCATGATGATGAAATGCAGATGCGAGGGCCGCCACGGGTGGCGTCCGGTAGCATGAAGCAACTCACCCACTGGACCGTCATCCGGCACGGTATAAGGGGCCGGCCGAACTGTGGTGAACATGTAGCGGCCATCCTCACCAGCAGCCATGTGCGCCCGAAGATTATATTCCGGCTGTTCGGGATCCTGATTGGAATAAAGACCATTGTCGGCGGTTTGCCAGATTTCAAGTTCGGCATTTTTTATCGGCGAACCGTCCAAATCTTGAACAATGCCTGAAACGATCACTGACGCTCCGTCATTGTCGCCCTTTAGATTGCCACCAACAGGCAGATCCGGTGCTCCCAAAATATGAAACGGCCCCAACACGCTGGACGGTGTTCCCTTTGGTGGGGAGTTTACCATGTCAACCAGCGAAGACAGGCCCAGCACATCTGACAACAGGACGAACTCGTTGCGTTCCGGGGTTGAGATCTCACCGGCTTTTGTCAGAATTTCAATTCCCTTGCGCCACTCGTCATGGGTTAGATCAGTTTCCCTGGCAAAATCATGGATGTGACCAACAAGCTCCTCGAGCAGATATCTCAATCGAGGGTCAGTATCCGGCCCGCAATAATCAAGGAAAGCCTTGGTGATCGTATCTTGAGTTACAGTGCGCATATTCTGTCTCCTAGTGGATGATACCGGTCGACAGAACCGGATAGTTTATCAGAACGATCAGCACTAAAAGCATGACCGCGGCAAATGGAAGAGCCCCGAGAAACACATCCTTCAGGCTGATGTCAGGGTCGTTCAACGTTGCCTTGATGACAAAGCAGGATATTCCTAAAGGTGGTGTAAGCAAACCGATTTCGGCGCCAATCACGGTGACGATCCCGAACCATACCAGGCTGTGGCCCATATTCTCGATGAGCGTGATGAACAGGGGCACGACGATCAGAATGAT